>JAQWEU010000028.1 GCA_028704755.1 Minisyncoccota bacterium
GTGGAGGAATACCTCCATCTGATCCTAGTGGACTATCCATATCCAGTACTACTAATTCATTCACCTTATCATTCACCAAAGGAAGTTCTAGCAATACTGTCATCAGGAGAAGCATCAATACTGCTCCGACCAATCAGGAAGAAGGAACCGCTGTCTATAACAGTACTGGTTCTTCCTTTACTGACAGTGATCCGACTCTCACCAAGAACACTACCTATTGCTATTCCATCTGGTCATACAATCCTAGTACTGCAGCCTTGTCTACGAGTCATATCTCCGGATGCGGAACCCTGTCCAATATGGCAAGTCCTACCAATCTCACTTTCCCTACAGTAGCCTACAATTCCATCATCCTTAACTGGACAACTGGAACAGGTTCTACCAAGACCTACATCGTCAGGAAACCGGGCTCTATTCCTGCGAACAAGGATGATGGCACTGTTGTCTACAATGACTCTGGTAATGCTTTCATCGATACGGGACTGACTGATAATACTCAGTATTGTTATACTCTCTATGCTACCGATGGGACTGAGTATACAGAACCAGTTACTGGATGCCAGACTACTCAGACGATAAGCGGTTTAGTCTCTTATTGGAAATTTGATGAAGAGTCTGGTACTGCTGCTTATGATTCAGCTGGGCTTAATAACGGAACTCTTATTAATGGTCCAGTATGGAAGAATTCTACAGATTGTATTTCTGGTAACTGTCTTCAGTTTGATGGAAATAATGATTACGTAAACATACCAGACTCTTCTTCTTTAAGGGTTTCGACTTTTACAATTTCTGCATGGATTAAAACAAGTAATTTATTGGACCAGACAGTATTTATAAAACCTTATAATGCAAATACTTGGAAGTCGTATAGATTGTGTTTTAGTGATAAGATTGTTTCAGAGCTTGCAGTAGGGACTCCTAATTCTTATCCATGGTGGACTACCAATTCTATAATTACAGCGGGCACATGGCATCATATTGCTATAACACGTAATAATGCTGGAAATTCAAGTGATTTAAGTACATATTTTGATGGAGTCTTGGTGCCTATAACATATACAGCTAATTCCTATAGTTCATCAAATAAAACAATCGTATATTCCAATATGCCTGCACAGATTGGTAGGTCTAATGCATATGCGACTCCGACAGCATATATGAATGGTCTAATTGATGAAGTTAAGTTATATAATAGAGTATTGAGTGTAGAAGAAATATATAGCTTGTATTCAATAGGAGTAGATTAATTAAATAGTGATAAAATGGATAACAAAGAATTCGAACAGATAGTCAAGAGGGGAATAGCGGCTATTCCTGAGAAATTCCTAACGAGGATAGAGAATGTTGCTATTGTCATAGAAGATAATCCTGACTCAGAACAGCTGAAGAAATTGAAAGTCGGGAGAGGTTTTGTTCTGTTCGGATTATATGAAGGGATTCCTAAGACGAAGAGATGGGGATACAGCCAAGTGTTGCCGGATAAGATAACTATTTTCAAGAATCAGATAGAAAAGTATGCGAGCTCTGAACCAGAGATAGAGAGAATAGTAAAAGAAACAGTTTGGCACGAGATAGCTCATTATTTCGGTATGGATGAGGATCAGGTCAGGGCTGCTGAAGGAAGAAGGAGGAAGAATAAAAAAAGCACATAGTGCTTTTGGGTAAGGATTCTTGCTGGATGTATGTCCAGACAATCTCCTCACTTGCTTCGAGGACTGTATCGATAAGTACGATATCCTCGATCAATTCATTTTTCTCAAGTATCAGCTCATTGACCTTTCGTGAGTAGAAGGAATAACTCCTTTGGGCGAATTCATTACTCAGACGACTCCTTCCTTCAACTATATCCCAAGTCTTGTCTTCAAATACCTGAAGTTGGTAATTGAGATAGTCTAGATAGCTCAAGCTCCTAGTTCTTAGCTCGATCAACCAACTTATTTTTTTAAGAATACTGTCATCCATTTTCATTTCCTCTTATGTTGATATTATAAAATAAATATAATTAATGTCAATAATATTTGTTGACATATTCCTAATATATTTTAAGCTAAAGATAGTACTTTAGAGGTATATATGGAAAATGATGAATTAATCGACTCTGCGATATCGATGATCGATGAAGTAATTACTATTATTGACAACGACTACTCGGAAATAGGCAAGGCTAATAGATTCAAGAAAGAACTTCTTAATCATAGGGGCCAGTTGATTTCGTGCAGGGGGTGTCGGGATAGAGAAAAAATTCACATGATTATCGGAACCTTGGTTTCTGAGGTTCAACAGTTCAATTTATGGATAAAGGTGGAAACCGTATCTCGTGCATTGAAAAAGAAGAAAGGCTATTAGCCTTTTTTTAATTGACTATAATTATAAGCAATGCTAATTTTATATTATGTTATCAAAGACTCAATTCCTATATTACTTGCAATGCCCTAAGTACTTATGGCTCTATAAGAACAAGAAGGAGCTTCTCAAGGCTGAGGATGATATCAAGTACAAGCAACTACAAGGAGAGGATGTCGAGTTCTGGGTTTATGGGAACTATGAGAGCGGAATCGATTGTAAGACCGATGGCAGTATATTTGACGATATAGATAAGACCAAGGAAGTCTTACGATCGAAACCCACAGTATTGATCCAACCTAGTTTTTTCGATGGAGATCTGTTCTGCAGGAATGACCTTCTCGTCTTTGATGTATCCTCTTGTTCCTGGGACCTGATAGAGATAAAAGCTACGACCAAGGTAGAAGATATCCACATAATAGATCTGGCTTTCCAGAAGCAGTGCTTGTCTAATTGCGGATTAGAAATAGGCAGGGCTTACGTCTATTGCATAAATAATAAGTATATAAGAAAAGGAGAGATCGATCCTGAGAAACTCATACTGAAAGAAGATGTTACTGATAGGGTGAACTTCATCGAGATGTCGACCAGGCAGAGGATCGAGGATGCTTTAAGTTTCATAGAGGCTACTCATGATGAACCAGACGTACGGATCATCAAGCAATGTTCTAATCCATATGACTGTGGTTTTCTTGATTATTGCTGGAGAAACGTTCCAGATCATTCTGTTTATGACTTGTCCTTGAAGGAAGAGTATCTCAAGGAGCTAGTCAGTCAGGATAAGTTGAACATAGAAGATGTTCCTTATGAATACGTCACTAGGGAGAGCAAGAAAGGCTATTATATCTCTAAGACCACTGACAAGGTCATGATTGATGAGGATGGTATCAGGAAGGAATTAGCTAACCTGACCTATCCATTATATTTTCTTGATTATGAAAGCTATTCTCCAGCCATACCCCTATTCGATGGATTCCATCCATACCAGCAGATGGTTTTCCAATATTCCTTGCACAAGATGGTGTCTTCAGGAAGCGACATCCTTCATTATGAATTCCTCAGCGATGAATGGGCCAATCCAGTCCCTGAGCTGGTCAAGAAACTGATCGAGGACATAGGAGATATTGGAACGGTCATTGTCTGGAACGAGTCTTTCGAGAAGTCGAGGAACAAGGAGATGGGAGAGATGTGCCACAAGTTCAAGGAATCATTGGATTCCATTAATAGTAGGGTTTACGACCTCGCTACTCTATTCAAGAAGAATTACTTCATCCATAAGGATTTCAAAGGAGGATGGTCGATCAAATTGGTTCTACCAGCCCTGGTTCCAGAACTGAGCTATAAATCATTGAATGTCCAGAACGGAGGACAGGCGTCAGAATCATATAGAGAACTGATCGATCAAAGTATCGGAAAAGATGATAAGGAAGGATTGAGGTCCGACATGTTGAAGTATTGCGAACTTGATACTTTGGCTATGGTAAAGATATTAGACAAGCTGAATGATATTATTAGATAATATGGAAAAAGAAGAGAATATCCCACATAAGATAGACAAGCCAGAAGTAGAGCTTTCTCAGGAGGGAGAGGGAGTTTTGAGATTGCTCGAAAATTCTAATAATAACATCTTCCTGACCGGCCGAGCGGGTACGGGAAAATCTACTATCCTTAGGTATTTCAGGGCAACTACCAAGAAGAATATTGCTGTTCTAGCTCCGACTGGTGTCGCGGCGATAAATGTCCAAGGACAGACAATACATTCATTCTTCAAATTCAAAGTAGGGGTGACAATCGATGATATTCATAAGAAGAGCAGTAAGATCTATAGGAATATCGATACTCTGATAATTGACGAGATATCGATGGTAAGAGCTGACCTCTTTGATTGTATAGACTTATTCATGAGATTGAACGGCAAGGATAAGGATAAGCCGTTCGGAGGAGCTCAGGTCATCGTGATAGGAGATCTCTACCAATTACCTCCAGTGATGAACAGGGCTGAGAGCTATATCTTTGATGGAGTATATGAGAGCCCATACTTTTTCCATGCTCATTGCTTTGGACAAGCTGATTTCTTGATGGTAGAGCTGAACGATGTCTATAGGCAATCAGAGAAGAAGTTTATTGATATCCTCGATGCGATAAGGAGTTATGATATCAATGCGAGACAAATGGCAGAATTGAATCAGAGGGTGGTAGAAGCTAAAGAGATCAATGACGACATGGCAATTTTCCTTGTCTCGACAAATATGATGGCAGACAGTATCAATCTTGAGAAGCTAGAAAGGATAAGCGAGAAAGAAAAGAAATACACAGGATTCATTTCAGGTAGTTTCAATGAAAGAGAGCTGCCCACGAAGAAAGAATTACTACTTAAGAAAGGCTCCCAAGTCATGCTGCTCAATAATGACCAAAGGAGACGATGGGTCAATGGAGATATTGCAAAAGTCATTTCGCTCGAGAAGAACTTCATAGAAGTCGAATTCGAGGATGGACGGACTGAACTAGTTGAGAAATATTCATGGGAAAAATTCTCTTTCATCTATGATGAGGATGAGGATAAGATCAAATCAGAAAGCGCTGGAAACTTCAGCCAGTTCCCATTGAAACTGGCTTGGGCCATAACGATACATAAAGGGCAAGGAAAAACATATGATAGGGTCATAGTTGACTTCGGCAATGGCACTTTTGCTCCTGGACAAGCCTATGTCGCTCTTAGCCGTTGCAAGAACATGGAAGGTCTAATGCTCAAGAAGCCACTGGAAAGAAGGCATATAATAGTAGATACTAGAGTATTAGAATTCATGAATAATTACCCTAAGGTAAATTTTGAGGAAATGTTCGATGACTAAGATATTGATTCTGTTGATAGTGGATAAAAAATCTTTCAATCATTCCTAGAAGTAATATAATATAATCATGAACAAGCAATATGCAGCCTTTACTTTAATAGAAATAGTCCTAGTTATCGGTGCAGTAGCGATCCTGGCTGGGATAGTCATCCTAGCTATCAATCCTCAGAAACAGATAGCTGATATAAGGGATGCTCAGCGAAAAGTTGATATAGGTGAGATCAATAAAGCTCTAACTGGCTACCAGATAGATCATTCTGGATCATTTCCAATTACCTTTCCTGTAACTTTGACTGAGATATGCGATACGGGAAAGAAATCGTTTGATGAGGTCAATGCGGCTGATTGTGTTGGATATTTGAATTTATCATTCTTAGTTCCTGATTATCTCGTAGCTATACCAAGGGATCCGAGTCTGAGTTCTGGCTTTGATATGATCGATATAGCATACGCAGCGCTAGGAGGTACCCGCTATAACGTCTATCAGAAGAACGACAGGTTTGCCTTTTGGGCAAAAGAGGCAGAAGCTAAGATCGTTACATTGAATCTGACCGAACAAGAGTTGACAGATTTGATTGATGATGGAGATGAGGATCCAGTAGATGAGACTGATGGTTTGAAAAGTCCGATCACCTATCAAGGATATAGTTACCCAATAGTAAAGATAGGGAATCAGTATTGGTTTGCCAAGAATCTGAATACCCCTGATTATAGGAACGGGGACGAGATACTCCACGTCCATGGCAATAGTAAATGGTATGAATGGAATAATCTTGTAGGGAAGTGGTCTTATCTGAATAATGGGAACGGGGACAATAATGAACCATACGGCAAACTATATAATTGGTATGCAATATCCGACGCAAGAGGTATCTGTCCTTCTGGCTGGCATATTCCAAGCATTTCTGATTGGGATGCCCTAGAAGCATATCTAAATGGTGAAGCCGGGAAGAAATTAAAAGTTACTATTAGTAGCAGTCCTTCGTGGGATGGCGATAATAGCTCGCTCTTTTCTGCTGTTCCTGGGGGAATCCGTTGGGTGGGAGGATCTTTTTCATCCTGGGGTACGACATATTTCTGGTCTAGTAATACGAGCGGAGAGGCTGTAGCAACAAGACAGCTTGCCTCATGGGATTCCGGAGTGATCCATACATACAATCAGAAATCAGAAGGACTTTCCGTCCGTTGCATCAAAGATTGATCGAATTTGACAATATTAAAATATTCACTTAATATACGTATATATGAATACGCTTTCCGTAAAATTAAATTGGTATTTCTTGTTTATTATTTTTAGCTCTAACCGTTGAGAGGATTTTTGCCGTTTAATTTTGCAAGGCTCTCAACTTATGTTGAGAGCTTTTTCTTTTTATAAGTGATCATCATTTGCCCCGAAAGGAATTTGAAAACTCGAATCTCTTTCGGGCCAAACGATGTGCCCAATGATCAGCTCGTTAAAATTTAGGTGGTAACGATGAGTTATTATATTACCAAAGCCAACGATCTTGCTACGCAGATAAGAGCAAGACAGGAAAAGCAGGACGAATTAGAAAAGAGGATAGATACCTGGGTTTATTCAGAATGGGGCATAGAGAACTTTACTGGACTCATGTCAGATTTTGTTCCAGATAGGGGCAATGGTCCTTGCGGTGTCTTGTGCCGTCAGCTTGCGACTATCAGGGTGGAAGAGATAAGCTTCCATATGACTTGTAAGCACTTAGGCCTTGACCCGATGAACATTACCTATGTCGAAGATGTATTCAATACTCGGAACAAGGATAAGGTACATCTTATCAAATTGCCATGGATTACTGGACATTCAAAAAACGGTAACCCGATTGTCAAATATGAGAAGATCACCCAATTCCCGACCGCAGGAAGAGTACTCAGCTCCATTTCTATCGATGGTAACGGAACGAATCTTCCCAAATATCATCATCAGCTCAGGATGGCTACATTCGATGATTGCCCATCAGAGGAAGCTGATATTAGTATGGCCTTCAAGACCTTTCTCCGCTCGGCTAGGAATAAGCCATTTTATGTCTATGAGAACGTCGATGGACATGAAGTAAGGACATTGACACGCGATTCTTCGCTCATCAATGCCAGGCCGCCAGCAGAATGGTATTACCCTCTTTACCTATTGAGCTTCATGACAGGAAAAATGGTCCTTTTTGAGACCTATGAGAATCCTGAAGGAGAAGTAGGGAAGATTAGGGAACATTTCCAGCATACCATGGATATCATCAAGGAAGGGGTAGGGGTCTATCCGCTAGTAGTGGAGATCCCTCCATTGAAGTTGCCGATGATGTATATCAATCAGGCAGTCATTTCCAACGATTGGAAGTCAAGAATCTTGGCACCACCGCAAAATGGAGGTAATATTATTAATATGTTTAATAATTATGCCTCCCAAGTAATAGCCTTGAAGAAGAATAACTAATTCTTTTTCAAGGCTTATTCATTATTTTACAATCAATAAGAATATGGAAAAATTTAATATTATAAGATTTATAGAAGAGTTAGTATCGTTAGGAGAGAGACAAGGAGAAAGAGAGACGGAAGCTGCTAAGTTGATTACAGACACCCTTTCCCGCAGAGGTGTTGATTTTTCCGTACAGGAATTCAAGACTGATATCCCCCAGATAAGGAAAGCTCAGCTATCCGCCGATGGAAAGGATATAGGATGCAGGGCGACATGCTTCGTTTCTGGAAGTATAAGCGGGAAGGATAATCTAGTGAGTTCATTGATCCCTTCCAGATATCTGATAGATTATCCTAATATCAATTTCAATCCATCCTCAGAAGTCATTTCCAGTAGCAATCACTACTTTGCACCTTCAGTATCAGTGAGCAAGAATGATCTCCCTCTGATCATGGCAGCTAAAGAAGTTTCTGGATGTGTCGAGGTGGATCGCATGGAGCATGGCTCGGTCAATATCTTAGTAGGGAATAGGGATAACCCGAAGAGGATATATATCGCACACTATGACTCAATAGAATTAGGAGCTATAGACAATGGTTCAGGGGTAGGAGTATTGATGGGGGCGATAATGGCTAAGAAGGATGACCTCGATGATGATCTGTATGTTTTTTCAGGTAATGAAGAGCTCTCATACGACCATCCGACCTATTGGGGGCATGGCTTCAGAGCCTTTGAGAAAGAATATCGTGAACAGATGACTGGAGCTCGAAGGATAATAGTCGTCGATTGCGTAGGGAATGCCAAGACGAACATCTCAGAGGATGACCATATAAGGTATTTAGCATTTCCAATAGAGAACCTGGATGCCCTGAAAGAGAAGATCATGGTCATCCATGGAGACATGGAAAGCCTTATGGAGGTATATCATTCGAAGAAGGATGATATCTCTCTATTAGAAGAGTCTTTCTTGGACGAAGCAGTTTCGGTCATTGATGGTATTGACAAATAAGGGAATATATTTTATATATATAATATGGTATGCAACATCGGAGGTGGCGCTAGTAGGATTAAAATAATCAATCCTCCACGCCATAAGAGTAACTTTTCTCAGAAGGCACAATTCGTGCCACCGGGAAAGAAGATAGACCCGGATGAGATCGTGCGGATGCAGTGGACAGTGGCTACCTGCTATAGTAAGGTTGAAGTAATCAATGAAATGGACACCTTTGACCTTGAGGAAGCAGTAAGTCTCTTGTCTTCAGCATATGAAGACATCGCTAAGCTGTCGAACTGGATAGAGGGCCAGCTCAATACTGTGAAGATTGAGCGCTAAGCCCCCTTTTTTTATTCCATTAATATTCTCAATAATGGAAAAGCATGCTAATCTTCATAAAAGTCAATCAGGCATACATTAATAAATAATACGATAAAAAGGTAAAAATGATAGGTGAAGTTATAATAAGATTCGATGGAGTCACATATGAATACGATAAGAAGTTGATCCTTGATTCAGCTGATTTTTCTATAAGAAGAAATTCTAAGATCACGCTGATGGGTCAGAATGGCGCTGGGAAGAGTACGATCTTCCAATTGATAACAGGAAAGATCAAACCAGAATCAGGAAAGATAAACATCGCTCAGAATCTTTCGATTGCCATGGCTAGGCAGGTCATTCCTAGGGACCAGTTGGATCTGACCGTAAGGGAATTCTTCGAAAAATGTTTCAATAAGAAGATATACGATATTGATCCTAGGATCGACTCTGTCTTGGAGATCGTCAATCTTGTCGCCCCTAAGGACAGGATCGTCAGGAGTTTCTCTGGTGGGCAGCAAGCTAGATTATTATTAGCTTCAGCCCTTATCCAGAACGCTGATGTCTTGTTATTGGATGAGCCCACTAATAATCTTGATAAGGAAGGCATAGAGCATCTGAAGAAATTCATCGTTGAATGCAATAAGACTTGTGTCGTGATATCGCATGATGCAGATTTTCTGAACTCGTTTACAGAGGCTTTGATATACTTAGATGTCTTTACTCATAGGACAGAGCAATACGTAGGTAATTATTACGACGCAGTCGCTGAAATAGCTGCTAGGGTTGAGAAAGAAGGCATGAAGAACGCTCAGTTAGCCAAGAAGATCCAGGAGAATAAGGATAAGGCTAATTTCTTTTCCAATAAAGGAGGAAACATGAGGTTGGTCGCTAAGAGGATGAGGGATCGAGCAGAAGAGATGGAAGAGAGCAAGGTGGATATAAGGAGAGAGGACAAGGTCATAAAGAAATTCCATATACCTCTTCAGGAAGGAGTCGGTGGTGAGATCATGTATATCTCGTCCCTATCAATCATCAAGAATCACAAACCAGTATCTAAGAAGGTAAATATCTCTCTGAGGAAGAATGAACATCTATTACTATCTGGACCGAACGGGATCGGGAAGAGTACACTCCTTGAATCACTAGCGACAGGAAAGGCCGAAGGAGCAGCAGTCGCAGAAGGAGTGGAAATCGGCTATTACAGGCAGGATTTTTCTAACTTGAACTTTGATGACACTGTCTTCAAGTCATTGCTTTCTGTCGCAAAGGATATGAATGAGGAAAAGGTCAGGGCTCTTGCGGGCGGCTTCCTCCTAGCGGGAGAGCTGATGAAGAACAAGGTGAGCAGCTTATCCGAAGGACAGAAAGGATTGCTTTCTTTCGCAAGGCTAGTCTTGAGGAGGCCAGGATTGATCATCCTGGACGAGCCGACTAACCATATAAACTTCCGTCACATACCAGTCATCGCTGAGGCCTTGAGCAATTATGAAGGAGCGATGATATTGGTCAGCCATGTTCCAGAATTCGTAAAGAAGATCAGGATTGACGAGATTCTTGACTTGGAAAGACTCCACTAATAGATTAATGAAGAAGGGAACGACTTACGATTCCCTTCTTTTTTTATTTCTGCTATAATCTACGAGTAAACATCATGAAACAAATTATTTTCACTAAAAATGATCATTCAGTAATAGAAGAGGCTTTCGCTTCAGGCATCCCAGTCGTCATGCCGACCGATACGATTTATGGAGTCACTGTGCCAGCCTTAGAGAAGAAAAGTGTCATGAAGCTCTATAGGTTGAGAAAAAGGAACCCGAATAAGCCATTCATCATCCTCATATCTTCCTTGAAGGACCTAGCACTATTCGATATATTCCTGGATGAAGAGAAGAAAGAGTATTTAAAGGGTTTTTGGCCGGGGGAAGTCACTGCGATACTGGATTGTCCACAGAAAGAATTCTATTACTTGCATAGAGGGACTAAGGCATTAGCATTCAGGGTTCCTAAGGATAAAGAGCTGATTAGGTTGCTTAAAAAGACGGGGCCTTTAGTCGCTCCTAGTGCGAATATCGAAGGGATGCCCGAGGCAAAAAACATTGCTGATGCTCATGGTTATTTCAAGGAGAAAGCAGTATACATCGATAAAGGTGTTATAAAAGGCCTTCCATCAACGATAATATCATTAGCGAATAATAAATTTGAGATAATAAGAAAAGGGAGTTATAAGATGAATAAAAATGAATATTTTAGATCCAGTATCAATAATTGAAACTGCCGGATATGTTGGCCTGACATTAGTAATATTTTCTGAGACAGGTATTCTATTAGGATTTTTCCTGCCAGGAGACAGCTTGTTGTTCACAGCAGGATTCCTGGCCTCGACAGGGTTGCTCGAGCTGAAGACAGTCATCATAATTTCTCTTGTAGCTGCAGTCTTAGGAGATTCTCTAGGATATCATCTAGGCAAGAAGTACGGATCTAAGATATTCAATAAGACAGATTCCTTTTTCCTTGATAAGAAATACATAGAGAAGACTGAGAGATATTTCAACAAGTATGGAGGAGAAACGATCATCATTGCAAGGTTCATGCCGATCATAAGGACTATTGCTCCTGTCATGGCAGGAATTGGAAAAGTACCATACAGGAAATTCCTCAGCTATAATATTGTCGGTGGAATATTATGGACAGTCTTATTGCCAGTAATGGGTTATTATTTCGGAAAGATCATTCCAGACGCTGATAGGATAATCCTACCAGTCGTATTCGCGATAATCGTCATATCTTTCCTGCCTCCCATTATTTCCATATTGAAGGAAAAAGAAAGGAGGGATAAGGTAGTGGGAAAAATTAAAAAGATAATAAATAAAAAATAAATGTATAAATTAGTAATCATCAGGCATGGAGAAAGTGAATGGAATTCAAAGAATATTTTTACAGGATGGACCGATGTCGGTTTGTCAGAAAAAGGAATTGCAGAGGCGAAAGAGGCAGGTAAGAAACTGAAGGATAATGATTTTTCCTTCGATTTAGCCTTTACTTCATTCCTATCCAGAGCTAAAGAGACGCTTGATATCGTCTTGGGTGAGTTGGGTGAAGAGACACCAATCAATCATTCTTGGAGATTGAATGAAAGGCATTATGGGGCCCTGCAAGGGATGAATAAGGATGAGATAAAGGAGAAGTATGGAGAGGAGCAGTTCGTCAGATGGAGAAGAGGTTATGCTGATTGTCCTCCAGCGATAACGAAAGAAGACTCCCGATACCCAGGCAATGATGAACTGTATAAGGATCTGACCGAAGAAGAGTTACCGCTGACCGAGAGCTTGGAGAAGACAGAGATAAGAGTCGCTCCTTACTGGAAGAACGAGATAATCCCTAATATCTTAGAAGGTAAGAAGGTGATAATCTCCGCTCATGGAAACAGTATAAGAGCCCTTATCAGGATAATAGACAACCTGACCCCAGAGGAAATAGAGAAGACCGAGGTTCCTACAGGAAAACCCTTGATCTATGAATTCGATGAGGATATGGATGTTCTGAATAAGTACTACTTAGATTGATTTATCCTTGGATATCTTTAAGAAAGACTACGAAAAAATCGTAGTCTTTTTCTATGGGAAATAGAAATGATTCAAATATATGATATATTGGCAGTATCAAGATTGCAAAAATAAGCTCAAGGGAAAAAGAGGATAAGTGCTTTAAGATGATAAATAATTTTTCTTCTAATGCTATTGATTAAAGAAAATTAGGGTATTGGAGTCTTTGCATTAACAGGTATCTCCCTAACGATTGTAAGGTGCATAAAATTATTGACAGCTGATTTCTCTGGGAATATAATTACGCTACTCAGTGAAGCAGGTAATGCTGGTAATCCAGATATACTTTCTTTGTCTAGAATCCAATAGGATCATCTCGTATCAGGAAAAAATCCTGTCCGCTCTACGGACTCAATATAATATTAGAGAAAAAGTTGTTCTTTTTTTGTTCCTTTACATCATAATACTTTTGCTCATTCCGTAAGTAGTAAATTACCCAGTCTTTTTCGGAGGGATAGCCGGTCATCTCTAAAACATGAAGATTGGGTGGGTAAGGATAATAAATCTTAATAATAAAATATATGAAGAAATATTTATTTACTCTTTTGCTTTTATTGGGAATAGTGATCGCTCCGAACATCTCACTTGCAGCAGGGATGTCAGTAGTTAGTGATCATAGTGTAAATATTACAGGAGTTTATAATAAGGCAGGCGGATTATCTAATTTCGTCGACCTTAGTTCTGCTCCTTTATCTGCAGTAAGGGCACAAGAGCCTAAACCTTATCCGACTGGATATGCTAGCGAGGGGTCGGAAGTGACTGGATCAGTCTGGGATACTGGAACCAGTCTATATTTCCAGAACACCAATCCTGGCGCTGATTGGATCTGGGAAACTGAGCGTGCTGAGGGTCCAGCAAGTTATGCTACGGATAACCCTCTATATGACCCAGCTGCATATACCAACGGACGTGTGATCGTTTTTGAGAAATCATTCGATATCAATGGCGTCCCTAGTTCTGCAACTATGCACATTGCAGCCGATAATGCTTACGAAGTATGGATCAATGGTTCATATCTAGGCAGGTCTTCAACTGCTAAAGTGGCTGGTTGGGAAACTTCGAACCTTAAAGAGCCTTATGTTGCTACCACTGGATGGCAGGCAGTAGGACATATGGTCATTCCTGCGGGAATGTTAGTCAGTGGAAGGAATACAGTTAAGGTCATGGTTGCTAACGAATATTTCTGGTCTAGTGATGGTAATAATCCTTCTCCAGCAATGAGACAGGATCCATATTACCAATACAATCCAGCAGCATTGATATTTAAGATGGATATAGAATATGTTCCTGTGTCTGCATTAGTAGTCACCAAGACTGCAAGCACTTCATATAAGAGGAGTTGGGACTGGTCTATTGAGAAATCAGTAGATAAGTCTAGTCTGACCCTAAATCCTGGTGAGCAGTATGGGGTCAATTACTCCGTCCTTGTAGATTCTCATTCTACGGATAGTGATTGGACAGTCAGGGGTGATATAAGCATCACTAATCAGAACAATATTGATGCTGAGATAGTCGGCATAACTGATAACATGGGCACAGTAGAGTGTCCTGGAGATTTCAGTGATCTTGCCGGAACATTAGCTGCCGGAGCGACTCTTGTATGTACATATTCTGGGTCCCCAGTCGATGGCACTGCTACTGTTAACACAGTGACTGTCACTACTTCAGGAGCGATACCTGGTAACACTGCGCAGGCAGATGTTATCTTCGGAGAAACTCCTACCGAAGAAGTAGATGGGTGTGCAACGATCAATGATACTTTTGCTGGCGACCTTGGTAATCTCTGTAGTGGCTCTGTTCCTCATACCTTTACTTATCCTCGTAATATCGGCCCATACTTTGTCCCAGGGACATATGGCGTCAATAATACTGCAAAAGCAGTTGAGGATGATAGTAAGGAAGAGAGAACTAGTAGTGCTAGAGTGGTAATCACTGTTCCTGTCGCAGGTTGTACCTTAACTCAGGGCTACTGGAAGAACCATGCCGATCAAGCAAAGCATTATGATGACACATGGGATCTAGTTACTGGTACTGGAGGACCAGGACCTGGTACGATTTTCTTCCTAAGTGAGAAAAGCTACCTTGAGGTATTAGGAACTCCTCCTTCAGGAGGTAATGCGTACTACCAATTAGCTCATCAATATATAGCAGCTATGTTGAATCAGCTTAGTGGAGCATCAATGACTTCCGAAGTGGAGACTGCTCTTAATTCAGCTAAAGCACTATTGACTGCTCATACTCCTTCAGAGATAAAGGAGTTGAGAGGAGGGTCAGCTTTGCGCCAGAGCTTTATCGCTTTAGCCGGAATATTAGGAGGTTACAATGAGGGTCGTACTGGACCAGGACATTGTAACAATGAATAGCCTCTAGTGAGAAAAATAGACAGCCTAACGGCTGTCTTTTAGCTAATTATTATTGGTTGTACATTTATAATTTTATCATGTATAATGTTCAAATAGGATTAATTATTAATATAATTTATGCAAAGAAGAGGCTTCACTCTCATCGAACTATTGATCGTCATAGCCATCATCGGTATCCTGGCTGATTTCATCATCGCTGGTCTCTCCGGTAGTCGTTCAGCAGCGAATGATGCTGTGAGGAAGAACGATATCAGTAATCTCTACAAGAGTATAATAGGGAAGCAGACTATGGAAGACATGTCCTATCCTGATATCACTTCTACTATCGAACCAGGGAAGACCAATACGACTCTCCAGTCATTCATAGACCAGTTCCTCAAGACTACCCCCTACGATCCGAGTCCTACGAAAGCCTATCTCTACAAGGGCAATGGAACTGATTTCTCTGTTGCAGCAGTCCTGGATGACGGATCATGCTTCATCAAGTCAACAGGAACCAATCTCTTCGGTTCTGATACTG
>JAQWEU010000029.1 GCA_028704755.1 Minisyncoccota bacterium
GACATGACCCTGAAAGTTTATTCTCTCCTTCTCCTGGAAGTGTTTTGTGGAATAATTCTCTGACTTTTGATGAAGTGGGGGGAGTGAAGTATACTTGGTCATTCGTCCCAGCTTATGATTATAATAGCAATCCGAATCCAAGAGGTTATGGCTATAATGGCGCTCGAAGCGGAACCTCTGAACTGTATCCTTGGGTGATCCTGGTCCGATCAAATACTTCTGTTGAATATTTTCCTAAATCCTGTTCTGAATTGAAAGCAAGAGGAGACAATGCTAACGGAGTGAAGCAGATCGATCCTGATGGAACAGGAGGAAATGATCCGATCGAAGTCTATTGCGATATGACAACTGATGGGGGAGGATGGACGCTGATCGCTGCTCAATATGAAAATGATCCAGTCGTTGATTGGAATGAAGGAATCCAAGCTGACTATGATCCAGCCTTAGCGACTGCAAAAGGATTTGCTCTGAATAATCTGCAGATTCCTAGCCATAATCAGGTGGCTTTTGGAAAAGGACTCAATCCTACTTATCTGGATTATGCAAATATGATATATAACACGGGTAATATTCCTGTGACTTCAGTCGATGGAGTAAAGACTTCAAAGAGTTATCAAGTCCATAGGAATAGCGAGAGCTATTACTCTGATCATAATCCTGAAGGGACTCTGAGTACGGTAGCACCAGGATGGAACAGTACTCTGACATTCGATGAGGTAGGAGGAGCGAAGCACTCATGGGCTTTCTCTCCAAATTCATTGACTGTTAATTATAGGGGGTATGCAATGGCTGGAAGCCTTATTGACACAAACGAGTCATATCCTTGGACAGTGTGGGTGAGAGAAGATGTCCCAGCAATGATTTCTTGTAGTGCGACTATCACTAGTCCTTCTTGCGGTACCGTAAGCGGAACACGGCTTTCTTCTATCCCGAGCAGTGACTTGTGTCAGGCAAATATCGATGCGTATAAGGATGATTGGGATAGTGCGGGTTTTTTGAAGAGGAAAAAGATCACGATAACTAATTCTTCCGGAGAATCATTGACTAATTATCCTATAAGGATGGTGATCAATCATGAGGCTGATATGCAGAGTGATTTTGATGATATCAGGTTCTACAATTCTGGGACAGAGCTTCCTTATTGGATAGAGTCAAAAGTCAATTCTACGAGTGCTGTCGTCTGGGTCAAGCTATCTACTATTCCTGTATCGGGGAAAGAGATATATCTTTATTTCGATAATGCGGATGCTAAGAGCAAGAGTAATGGAGATGATGTATTCATGTTCTTCGATGATTTCAATTCCCAGTCAATCGATTATGATAAGTGGACTAAGGTAGATACGGCTAATGCCATCGCTCAATTAGATGGAAAACTGACCATAGCTGGAGGGGCGAAGAATTGGGGAGATACGGCTATCTACTCGAAGCAGAATTTCACTAGAGGTCCGATAGCAATACAGGGGAGCTATGTCTCGGGCTGTGATATCGGAACGACTTATCATGATACTACGATGCTATGGGCAAAAGATTCTGGAACGGGTTCCAGCTATGCTGATTTTATCTACGCCTACTATTTTAAGAAGTTGTTAGCTGATAGCTTATCTGCTGGATATTATGAAGATGATAGTTATAAAGGGGTGGTCACTTCGGCATTGGATTGTGATACTAAGTATCTGATCAGGCAGATAATAAAGCCTGCAGGTGGAGCAATGACCCAGATCTCATCAAATGGGGGGAATACTTGGACGAATGCTTATGATTCCAGTTATTCTACAGAGACTCCTTTCAAGGTGGGGGTAACTCATTATGAAGGCGGAGTAGTCTCAATAGATGATGTCATGGTGTATCCATATGTTTCTTCCTCTGTCGGATATAGCACTGGATCAGTCGAGGCATATGATAGTTATGGATTCACTGATTATGGCCCATGGAGCTGGAAATGTGGATCTCCTTTCGCTATGAATAATACAGCTTGTAGTGCTAACCTTGAATTGCCGGCTTGTGGCACTGTGAACAATCAGTCCTTGGCAGTAAAACCTACGACGGGATTGTGCAATAGTGTCGGGACGGCTGTCCGTACTGATTGGTGGGACTATAGTTTCTCGAAGAGGAAAGTAGTGACTATCACTAATCCTTCAACGACATTGACTGATTACCAGGTCAAGATGAATGTTGTTTACGACTCGGATATGCAGAGTGATTTTGACGATTTGAGGTTTACGGCTGGAGACAAGATGACTCCTCTTGATTATTGGATCGAGAGCAAGGTAGACGGCGGTAGTGCTATCGTCTGGGTCAATATCAAGAACATAGGAAGCTCTGGTCCTACTAAGGCATATATGTATTATGGCAATAGTGATGCTGTTTCTGAATCTGATGGCGAACATACCTTTGATTTTTTTGATGATTTCGATTCATTAGATAATTGGAATCAGATGGGAACGGTTTCGGTATCTGACGGATTGTTG
Organism: Minisyncoccota bacterium; assembly: GCA_028704755.1. Lineage (GTDB taxonomy): Bacteria > Patescibacteriota > Minisyncoccia > Minisyncoccales > Minisyncoccaceae > Minisyncoccus. The sequence continues at coordinate 2,469 of JAQWEU010000029.1, forward strand.
AACATATCGAATGGAGCAGTTAGTACTCATTACCAGATAGCGAGCAAGAAGACTTTCGGTAGCGATATTGCATTGAGAAGCAGGTTGAAGAGCGGGCATTTCGGCAATAATCAGGTGAAGGAGTCTTTCGGTTTTGGAAATGATGGAACGAGCCTTCCGACGAAGCAAGCAACTTATTCGAATTCGGGGGTTGATTATGGAGGTAAGTATAGTCTGTATAAGACGGCTTATTCTTCCAAGGCTATTCTTGGATGGACAGCCGGCTCTTATGGATTGCAAGAAATAAGGAGGTCTGGAAGCGATGTCAGTTTCACTGTCAATGATGCGAACCAGGTCTCTTTTTCTGGAGATGCCCAGGGCGATAATTCTGCGAGTCCGATCATTTTCAATACTTATAGTGGAGCGGGAACTTCACAGTTGAATGCTGATTGGGTGCTGGTGAGGAAGTATAGCTTAATTGAGCCAGTAGTTACAGTGGGAAGCGAAGAAGATTATGACATAGGTTTTTATTCTTCAGGTCCTTGGATGTGGAAGTGCATAAATGGTTTGAAGGAGGTCAGTGAGGTCTGTAACGCTAGTCAGTCAGGAACTATAACCATGAGCAATCCAAAAAGTTTTTCAACTGTCAATGCGGATGATTCTTATTGGTATTGCAGTGAGTGCTATGACCAGAGCAATAATATACAGTCAGGAAAATATGCTTATCTTGATTTTGCTTTCACTTATCGTGACAATACATCTAATGCTTCATTGAATTCGTATAAGCTGGTCTTTTCTGCTACGGATAATCCTGAAACTGATCCTAATGCCATAGCAACAGATTGGATATTCGTTCCAGTGGGGGAGTATCAGGATGGGGAGGAGATTCCAGTCGTCAGTCAGGTCTCAGTAAAGCCAAACCCTACTGCAAATTTCAGCCAGATAGCATTCGGTGCGAATTATAATTGGTTCGTCAAGCTGAAGAGTGATAAGAGCCAAGAATCTGGATGGCTTTTAGGAGGTAATTTTTCTACTTCGATGAGGAAGTGGCCTAAGGTCAAGATCCAGGTAAAGACCAATCCAGTCATCGTAGAGCAGCCGATCGAGATATGTTCGACAGCTGATATCACTAATGTGAACGATCCTTGTTTCTCGACTTGTTGGAAAGGGGCGGGTAATCCTAATAATTTCGATTTGGAAACCTATAATTGGAAGTGTTCGGTCTGTTATGATAATTCGAATAATCCAGTTCCTTGTACTAGTTCGAATGGTAATTCCTTCATTTGGACGATGCCTGATTCGTTGGTCGGGTTTTCGAGCGGGACTACGGATTCCAGCCCTAATGTCGTTGCGAGTTTTTCTGCCGTAAGCAGCAAGTTCTTGAAATTGAAGATAACAGGCTCAGATGGTTGCGCTAACCAGAGGCAGATAACAAGGAATAACCTACCTAATCCGATCTGGATTGAAAGATGATTTCGTTTTTGGTATGATTGGGGTAAAATAAAATAAATTGAAAAATTAATGAACAATAGAGAAAAAAGATTTGATAATCTAATATTATTCGTAGTGGTCTTCATAGGGTTGATTTTTGTCGGAGTTTCGATCAAGGCGGTGGTAAAGAATGAGCGATTAACAGCCAATAATCAGGCTTCTGCAATGAAGATAATAACTGCTGAAGATATTTCTTCGGCAAAGCCGATCCTAGTAGACGGGGTTTGTGGGTCAGCCAATGGTCAAAAATGGATCATGGAACCGATGAATAATCTGTGCAAGGTCGGAGCGGTTTTCAATAAGAGAAGAGATGGACAGAGATTGACTTGGGAATGCAAAGGTTCTGGAGGGGGAAAAGATGGATCATGTTATGCTGATCAAGATAGAGAGCTTCTGGACACTCCATGTGGAGATGCGACTGGCGGGTATTATTTGGAGAAGCGTGATTTGGTGTCTGCTGGGTTGTGCAAGGACGGCGTACCTGGTTCTTCATTGGCAATGAAATCTGACAAAGGAATGGTAGATGGGGTCCTGATCTATGATAAATGGGAATGGGAATGTAAGACACCTGCTGGTGATGGTAGCTATTGTTATGCTAACAGGACTATCAATGGGGAGTGTGGATCAGCCAATGGAAGCACTCTTGCGAAGATGCCTCAGAAGAATGATGCTTTTTGTTCTGGTGGTGAATATTCAGGAGGAGAGTGTTCTAATTTTGACAACAATAACGAATCAATCTGCCAATGGAAATGCAAGGGAATCAATAATGGGGAAATCGTTCTCTGTTCTTTGAGGGTGAATAAGTAATTAATAATTATTTAATAAACATACCTGAGCGTATAGTGTTTCGGGTATGAATAAGAAAAATATGTCCAAGTATATTATAAGATTGTTAATCGTATGCTTATTATTCGTATTACAAATAGATTCTTCTTATGCAGCGAATGGGGAGTGCGGTCCTGCAGCTGACAAGGGGCATTATTCAACTCCGACTAGCGGGTTTTGTAATGCGGGTATTTTCAATAATCTTGTAGGGACTGGACATCCTTTGTGGCGTTGGAATTGTCTAGGAACGAGCGGTGGTACCAGTAAGCAGTGTTCTGCTTGGGGCATAACATTGCAGAATGGTACATGTGGTTCTTCTAATGGTAAAGTACTTATCAGTGCTCCTACTGATAATCTGTGCAGTACCGGTACGGTTAATTTCCGAGGATTAGATGGTTCTAAATGGTATTGGTCATGTAATGGATCGAATGGTGGTACTAATGCTGAGTGCAGTGCTACTAAGAGTGCATCTGCTCTAGATGGAAGGTGTGGAACAGCAAGCTCTAAGTATTTCTCATCAAAACCGACTGCAGACTTTTGTGCTGCTGGAACACCTTCAGCCGTTTCTGGAGTTGGTCCTTGGTTATGGAGTTGTAAGGGTACGAATGGTGGTTCGACTGTTTCTTGCAAGACTCTGAGTTCTTCTGGTAATGGCTTTCATTGGAGCACTATTCCAAACACCGGGAACAGTAGTTGGAAGTCAGTAACTTATGGAAATGGTTTATTCGTAGCAGTTGCAAGTTATTCTCCGAATAATGACAAGCTGATAATGACTTCTCCTGATGGTGTATCTTGGACAGGAAGGACAGCTCCCGAAGCTGGGTGGAACGGGGTTGCGTATGGGAATAATATGTTCGTGGCTGTTCCTTATAGTACTAAGAATACGAATAATACTATAGCTGACTTCTTGATAACTTCTCCTGATGGCATGAATTGGACACAGCGAATTATTCCTAAAGCTGCTAACTGGAGATCAATTGCTTATGGAAACGGCCTATTCGTTGCTGTCGGGGATGGAGATAAGGCCCTTGTTTCTTCTAATGGAGTAAGTTGGTCCACTAAGAGCCTTCCGGCAAATAATACTTGGACTTCAGTCGCTTATGGAAACGGCTTATTCGTTGCTATCGCATATAATAGTAATCAATTGGCTACTTCGAAGGATGGAACTACTTGGACTTTAAGATCTTTGCCGGTAAATAATAGTTGGTGGTCAGTGACATATGGTAATAATATGTTCGTCGCAGTGGGGAGCATGAATAAGAATGAGGTATATTCAAGCGATGGAATCAATTGGAAAAGCAGTTCTTTCACTGAGAGCAATGACTGGCGATCAGTCGTTTATGGAGAGGGAATCTTTGTCGCAGTGAATAGATTGACAAAGAATATAATGTATTCTTCCGATGGTACTTATTGGAAGAATGATGATATTCCTCAATCGAGCGGGTGGATGTCCATTGCTTATGGCAATGGAGTCTTCGTAGCTGTTGCGTATACTGGAACTGACAGGGTAATGGTCTCAAAGGGCAATTTAGTCATTGAGGGTAAATGTGGAGCTGCGAATGGGCAAGTGTTTTCAGAAACTCCTACTGAAAATCTTTGTGCTTCTGGTACAGTCAGCTTCAGAGGATTAGATGGTTCTAAATGGTATTGGTCATGTAATGGATCGAATGGAGGAACTAATGCCGAGTGCAGTGCTTCTAAAAAAATAGTCACAGTAAATGGTAAGTGCGGTTATGCCAATGGGCAATCTTTCAGTACTACTCCGAATCAGTATCTTTGTACGTCAGGTACAGTCAATTTCCGAGGATTGGACGGTTCTAAATGGTATTGGTCATGTAATGGATCGAATGGAGGAACTAATGCCGAGTGCAGTGCTAATAAAGTAAGCAAGACTGTTAATGGTGAGTGCGGTATTTCTAATGGACAATCATTTGAAACAGCTCCTACGACAAATCTTTGCTCGAAGGGAGTGATCAATTTCCGAGGATTGGATGGCTCTAAATGGTACTGGTCTTGCCAAGGGGTCAATGGGGGGACTAATGCTGAGTGTTATGCAGATGTTAAGTCGGCAAGGGAGAAATGTACTTGGACATGTAATAAGTGGAGTTCTTGCAGTAGGGGAATAAAAACAAGGACCTGTCTCGGGCTTCCTGAGAATTGTATAGGCGAGAATCCTTATCCATTGACCGAAGAGTGCATAGAAGAAGAGTGGGATGAAGGAGTCTGCGGGGCATCGAATGAACAAGATCTTCCTATGAAGCCGTCCAAGGATCTGTGTGCTTCCGGAACTCCTTCAGAAGTTTCTGGGACGGGACTATGGGCTTGGATCTGTAAGGGGTCAAATGGAGGAAAGGATTCTTCTTGTTCGACTTGTTCTTCTTCATGGAAGAATGTACTTACTCCAAATGAGAGTGTCAATTGGGGGCCAGTAGCTTATGGCAATGGAATATTCCTTTCGACTATCGATGGCAAGGTCATGACTTCTTCAGATGGAGTCAATTGGAAGCTGAGTCCGATTGCTCTGCCTTCTCCAAGCAGTCTTTGGTGGAATCCTCCAGTGTTTGGTGATGGGAAATTCCTTTTGGTCCAGCCAAAGGGCGGAGTGGCACTTACTTCTTCTGATGGTATAAATTGGACTTCTCGCCAATTTCCTACACCATCTAATATTTGGGCTACTTGGAAACCATTGACTTATATAGATGGAAAATTCTTGACGATGACAAATGGCTATGGTGATCCTGAGGTCGCGTTTTCTAGCGATGGAGTCAATTGGACGAAGCATGAGATCAGTACCCGAATGGGATTCGTCGAGGAGTTCAGGAGCGTCTCTTTGGCTTATGGGAACGGGGTGTTCGTGGCTGTTGCTCATAACAATAGCAAAGTCATGGTTTCTTCTGATGCGGTGAATTGGAAAAGAGTAGAGGTTCCGGAAACAAATTTTTGGAATGCAGTCGCTTTTGGTAATGGAGTATTCGTTGCTATAGCACATAAAGGAGAGGGAAAGATCTTGACTTCTCCTGATGGAGAGAATTGGACGGTCCGTTCTGGATTCAGTAACGATACCGTAAATAATATAACATTTGCTAATGGAATGTTCGTATTTGGAGGAATGACGATAAAGACTTCTGTTGATGGCATTGAATGGAAGGAGTCTCTTAATGGTGTTCCGCAAGCTTGGCATGGGAGAAGTTATACTATAAGCTATGGTCCTGGTTTGTTCTTTGCGACTACTGCTGGGTCTTCAGCGGGGGGAAGCGATTATCCTAAGTTGATGATATTGAAGCCATGTAAGAAGGTGAGCGGCGAGTGCGGTTCAGCCAATGGGGAATCTTTTGAAACAGTTCCTACGAAAAATCTTTGTGCAAAAGGGGTAATTAATTTCCGAGGATTAGATGGTTCTAAATGGTACTGGTCCTGTGGTGGAGTGAATGGGGGAACTAATGCCGAGTGCAGTGCTGAAAAATCTTCAGCATCCAGTTGTAAGTGGTCATGTGATGCATGGAGTTTATGTGTTAACGGGATGCAGACCAGGACATGTTCTCCTTCTCCGAAGGATTGCAAGGAAAAAAATCCATATTCATTGAGTAAGGAATGTTCTTCGGAGGAAGCACTTGCATGTGGTAGTGCTAATGGAAAATCTTTCAAGGAAAAACCTACAACTAATTTGTGTACCAATGGGAATCTATTGGTGATGGTAGGAAGTACTGGTCCATGGATTTGGGTATGCCAGGATAAGAGCAAGGGAAAATCTGTCATATGTTCGGCAAAAAAATCAGCAACCCCTGTAAATGGTGTCTGTGGGGAGGCTCATGGAAAATCCCTTCCATCGAAACCGTTCAAGAATCTTTGTGTTAAGGGCGTAGCCTCTATTGTCTATGATGGAGAGGGGATATGGTTATGGCTTTGTAGGGGAATAGATGGAGGTTCAATGGCCGTGTGCAATGCGAAAAAGTCCATTTCCTTAATCGACGGCAAGTGTGGTAGTGCTAATGGAAAGACATTTGCTGATACTCCTAATACGAATCTATGTAGTACTGGAACAGTCAATTTTCGAGGATTAGATGGTTCCACTTGGTACTGGTCTTGTAATGGTCTGAGTGGTGGAAGTAATGATGAGTGTAGTGCTAATAAGTCTACTTCTCCTCTTAATGGGACTTGTGGCAGTGCTAATGGAAAGACATTTGCTGATACTCCTAATACGAATCTATGTAGTAATGGAACCCTTGATTTCAGAGGGTTAGATGGTTCCGCTTGGTATTGGTCATGTAACGGCTTGAAAGGAGGAACTAATGCTGAATGCAAGGCGGGCAAATCAACAGGCATTGTTGCGTGTGGGCCAGCTAATGGAGTGGCTTCTGCTTCTGCTCCGACGTCGAGTCTATGCGTGGATGGTTCTAAGCCATTAGTCGCTGCTAGTAGTGATGGTGGTTGGGTCTGGAACTGTAAGGCTGATGCCTGTAGCGCACCTGACCCTAACAAGAGTTATAAGGATGTTTTTGGAGCAACGGAAATGTCAGCTTATACTGGGAATCCGAGTGATCCAGATACTGCTACCTTAGTCATTGAGAATTTCCATTGTAATTGGCTTCCTTCTGCTAGCGTGTATAAGAATTACAAGAAGGTGGCATGTAGATATTTGCCAGCAGGATCGCATGGAGGATGTCCTTATTGCAGTATGGTCGAGATGAGAATCGAAAAGAAGTAGTTTTAAAAAGGAAGGAAATCTTCCTTTTTTGACTTATTGACGTCGTTGACATTTTGGTTATTTAAGAAGAAAATATAGTAAATAGTATAATTCAATATCTTATGGAAGAAAAACAATATTATATTCTTGGAGCTGCTGCTATCGTAATAGTACTAATGGCGGTCACCATAACTTCTTATTTCCCTTCGAAGAAGGAAACTGCTATCGAGAGCGTCAAAGCTCCTGAAAAAGTAACAGAGGAGGTGAAGAAGGAAGAACCTGTGGTGATTGAAAGGAAAGAATTAAGCACTGTCTCTGAAAAAGAGGATAATGAGAAATATTCGATAAACTTGATCAAGCCACAAGGATTGCCTTCTGCAATCCAGTCTACTATCGATACTATTTTCGTTACTAAGAAAGAGGATTTCTTAGGAAGAGTAAAGGGATTAGTTGCTTTGAAGGATGGGGAGAAGTATGTCCTGGAGACTCTTCAGCCCCAGGCCTATGAGTCTGAAAAATATAGTTCAGTAGTCATCGAATTCAAGGAGAGCCTAGGAAACGGGAAGCCTGATTCAGCTTTTTCTACTATTTCTTACGATAAGAGCAGTGGAAAAGCAGTCTATCTGCCTGACATCTTTGAAAGTGAGAATAAGAACAATGAGATCTATGATTATCTATCTTCATATTTCCAATCAATGGTCATGAATAGTATTCTTGACCAGGCAAGGAAAGCGGGGGGTGAGCTCTCTGAATCGGATAAAGAATCTTTGAGGAATTCTGTAAAGAAAGGAATCAGTGCTAATTCAGAGAATTTTCTGAATTGGTATGTTGATAATGATAGTGTGGTTTTCATATTTCCTCCTAATCAAGTAGCACCTTATTCTTATGGAAAACAAGAAGCAAGAGTGTATATCAATGCAATGATATCATCATTAAACAATAGTAAAAATGGACAATAGTAATGAAAATATTTTTGATGTAGGAAGTTCGGAAATAATGGAGAGTACCGTCGCATCGGAATTGATCAGGCGTGAAGATGCTAAGCTGATGTTCTACTCCTCCTGTTTCAAGCAGATGCCTATCGGTAAGAAGGATAAGCTTTTGAGTATGAAAAATGTGATCCAGGAGGAAGTCATAGAATACATAAAAGGAAATAGGGATGTATCTATATTGCCTGAAGAAGAAAGGGATCTGGTGATAAGGTTGAATATGGATTACAAGAATTTCATAAACAGTAGGGGTTCTGAGAAGAATCTATTAGAGAGGAATAATCATACTTTTCAAATCAATTTAGATAATATAGAGAAGAGGATATATAGCAGCTTCTATAATAGGATATCATTCTATTTGCTAGAAAAGAGGGAAAATGAGGAAGATATTGAAAAGGCAAAGATCATAATCGAGAAATTATTAAGCGGGGGAGGGATCGATATTAATGAGGGACAAATAGATGGATGATATATATTTCGTAACATCAAATGAGGGAAAGCTGATGGAATTTAAAAGGATGATCGGATCTGAGATAAAGAGAGTGGATATCGACCTGCCTGAGATACAGGCTATCGAGGTCGAAGACGTGGCAAGAGAGAAAGCCATCTTTGCTTATGAAAAGCTGAAGAAACCGGTATTCATTGAGGACTCTGGATTATATTTCAAAGAGTTGAATTATCTGCCAGGAGCATTGATAAGATCCTTCTTGGAAAGATTGTCACTGGAAGAGATCTGCATATTGATCAGGAATGATCGGGGGGCTATTGCTAAGACTTGTCTAGCATATACTCTTGATGGGAAGAACATATCATTTTTCAAGGGGGAGATAAATGGATCCATAGCTGAGAGCCCGATAGGGGAGAATGGTTTTGGTTGGGATCCGATATTCATCCCTTTTGGAAGAGATAAGACTTTCGCCCAGATGACTAATGACGAAAAAAATGACATCTCGATGCGGCGAATTGCTTGTAATGAGTTTAAGAAATATCTGGATGAGCACTACCAATTTGGTGAATGACCAGGGCAAAACAGTGAAAAACCTTGTCTTTAAAAGGTTTTTTTGTTATAATTTATTTGTATCAATATAAATATAATCTTGAATTTCTGGTATCTGTTTAAAATAACCAAAATTTAAGCTTTTAAGAAGGGTTCTTAAAAGTGAGATTTATAAAGATTTTTTGAAAGAACTTTGAAAAATTAAATAAATTTATTTTAGTTGGAAAGCCAAAATTCAATTACGAACATGACAGATTTGTTAACGGTAGTCGTAGCAACGATTGCTTTGTTTGCCGGAGCATTAGTCGGTTATTACGTCAGGCAATCAATTGCAAGGAAGAGGGCAGGAACTATTGAGGCAGAGCTTCAAAGAAAGATCACTCATACGAAGAAGACAGTCGAGGAGATGATGGTCAAGTCAAAGGAAAAGATTGATGAGAACGAAAGAAAATCTTATTCCGATCTTGAAGAAAGGCAGAAAGTAGTTCTTAAAGCCGAAAACCGTCTTTTCAAGAAGGAAGAAGAGATGGATGAGAAAGAAAAGGGTATAATCTCAAAAGAAAAGGAGGTAGGAGATAAATTGGAAAAATTAAAGGAGATAAAGAAGGATCTGGAGGAGATGAAGGAGGAAGAGGTGAGGAAGCTCGAAAAGATTTCTGGGTTAAGTCGAAATCAGGCAAAAGACGATTTGTTTGCTAGGATAGAAAAGGAATACGAGGCTGAGACTTTGGAAAGAATAAGGAAACTAGAAGAAAGGGGATATGACAGTTATGAAAGGAAGGCACGAGAAATAATTTCCCATGCAGTCCAAGGATATGCACTTTCTCAGACCCAAGAAATTACTACTTCTTCGATAGCGATACCTTCTGATGAGATAAAAGGAAGGATCATAGGAAAGGAGGGCAGGAATATCAGGGCTTTTGAAAAGGTGACTGGAGTAGAGTTGATCGTTGATGAGACTCCAGGACTTGTCATCATTTCTAGTTTTAATCCAGTAAGAAGGGAAATAGCGAAGATCGCATTAGATCGATTGTTGAAAGATGGAAGGATCCAGCCAGCAAGGATCGAACAGGAAATAGAGAAAGCTGAGCAGGAAATCGTAAAGAAGATAAAGGAGTCTGGAGAGGCTGCTGTCTATGAAACAGGAGTATTGGATCTGCCGGATAAGCTGATCCAGATATTGGGAAGACTGCAGTTCAGGACGAGTTATGGACAGAATGTCTTAGACCATTCAATCGAAGTGGCGCATATAGCTGCTGCTATTGCTGCTGAAATCGGTTTGAATGTCTCTTTCTGCAGGAAAGCCGGATTACTCCATGATATCGGAAAGGCGTTGGATTATAAGGTGGAGGGATCCCATACTGATATCGGTGGAAAGATATTGGAGAAATTCAATATTGACCCAGCCATCATTGCTGCGGTAAAATCGCATCATGAAGAATATCCTTATGAGAGCCTAGAAGCTAGGATAGTCCAAGCAGCTGATCAGATATCGGGAGCAAGACCAGGAGCAAGAAAGGATACTTTGGAACATTATTTGAAGAGATTGGAAGATTTGGAGGACATCGCACTTTCTTTTTCAGGAGCTGAAAAAGCATATGCCATACAGGGAGGAAGGGAATTGAGAGTTTTTGTACATCCTAAGGATGTAAGTGAGCTTGAGGCTCATAAGCTTGCCAGGGATATAGCTCAAAAGATACAGGATGAGCTCAAATATCCGGGTGAGATAAAAGTTTTATTGATTCGTGAGTCCAGAATAATTGAGTATGCAAAATAAAGGTCGATGAATTTTATTTTTGCTAGATTTTAGATTAATAATTTTAATAACATTTAAGATACATATCTTATTAAAATAAAAACCACTATGACAAAAGAAGATATAATAGAGGCAATAGTTAAGGCAACTGCTTTAACAAAAAAAGACGCAAGTGAAGCTTTAAATGCTGCTTTAGATGAGATCATGAAAATATTATCTAAGGGAGGAGAGGTAACTTTGACTGGATTCGGAACTTTTAAAGTCGGCTCAAGAGCTGCTAGAAAAGGAAGGAATCCTAAGACTGGAGAGGAAATCAATATTCCAGCAGGAAAGAGTCCAAAGTTCAAACCAGGAAAGACCTTGAAAGAAGCTGTAAAATAAGCAAAGCCGCCTTCGGGCGGTTTTTTATTTGCTTTTTCTAATTTTTATGTTATAGTTTTGATGTTCATTATGATATCTGACGGAGTTGATGATAGGTATAAGGTCTCTCCTCAGCAGGCTTTAGCTCTGGGGAAGCTTTATCTTCAGCAGATCAAGAATGGAATGGGAGATGTTATTGCTCTTATTCCAGAGATCATAAGGCTTGTCGAGAAAGGGTGTTTTACTTTTTCTGATGTCGGGACAAGTCCGGATGAATTATCTGCCTTATTCAAGGCGGGGAGAGCGAGTAAGCAGTCGCAGCTCGAAGGGTTGCTTGTCGACCTTAACGTACGGTATGACAGCACAATGCTGAAATTGCAAAGCATATCCGAGAAATAACTTCTCGGCTTTTTTATTTCAATATAATTTGCTATAATTATGTCGGTATCATAATAATAAGTAATAATAGTGAAAATGAAAAATTTAAGAGAATTAGACGTAAGAGGGAAGAGGGTCTTAGTCCGTTGCGATTTTAATGTACCAATAGATGATAAAGGCAATATCTCGGATAAATTCCGTATCAATCAAGCAATTCCAACTATCGAATACCTGCGAAATAATGGAGCGAAAATTATATTGATGAGCCATTTAGGAAGACCCGAAGGCAAGGATAAGAAGTTTTCTTTAAAGGCAGTAGCTGATTATTTGGATGATAAGATCGGTAATGTGAAATTCTGTGATGATTGTATCGGTAGCAAACCAGAAAAAGAAGCAAGCAAATTAGAAGAAGGGGGTATCCTTTTATTAGAGAATCTACGATTCTATAAGGAGGAAGAAGCTAATGACCTGGATTTTTCTAAAAAGTTGGCCAGCTTGGCAGAGGTTTTCGTCCAAGAAGGATTTAGCGTGTGTCATAGGGAGCATGCTTCGGTAGTGGGGGTGGCGAAATTGTTGCCTTCTTATCCTGGATTCCTTCTAGAAAAAGAAGTAGGTGTCTTGACTAAGGCCTTGGAGAATCCTGAAAGGCCATTAGTCTCAGTCATCGGAGGAGTGAAGCTCGCAACAAAAATAAAGTTATTGGAAAAATTGATGGAAGTTTCTGATTATGTCTTAGTCGGAGGAAAGATTGCAAATACGATATTGGTCCTTAAGGGGATATGTGTGAAGGATCAGTGGTCAGCAGAAGAAACTGAATTGTTAGATGTTGTTGAGAGGATCGATCTGACTAGTACTAAATTGCACCTGCCTTTAGATGGAGTAATAGCTTTGAGGGATCTTGATCAGAAGTATATGAGAATAGGAGCAGTCGGAACATTGAGAAAGGATGAAAGTATTTTCGATATCGGGCCTGAAACGATAGAGAAATTCAAGGATATAATAAAGGAGGCAGGAACTATTATTTGGAATGGACCGATGGGGTATTCGGAGGTACCTGCTTTCGAGAATGGCACAAGAGAGATATTGAAAGCAGTTGCCGAGAATAAAGGATTCTCTATCTTAGGCGGAGGAGAAACAGCTGAGACTGTATCTAAGTTTGCTTCAGAGGATCAGTTCGAACATATATCAACTGGAGGAGGAGCTATGCTTGATTTCATTTCTGGAGAAAGTCTTCCTGGGATTAAAATTTTAGGTTAGGTGGTCTAATTAAAGGGTTGCGAAAAGCAACCCTTTTTTAATATTGTAAGATGTATTATTTGCTGTTAAAGTGATTATATATGCAAAGAAGAGGCTTCACTCTCAT
>JAQWEU010000030.1 GCA_028704755.1 Minisyncoccota bacterium
GAAGTATTTTGGAAAAGAACCGAACAAGTCAATCAACCCAGAAGAAGTAGTCGCAATCGGTGCAGCTATCCAGGCAGAGATATTGACCGCTAAGGAAGAAGGAAGAGCTCCTGAGGGAGATATTAAGAGCGTTCTTCTATTAGACGTATTACCGCTTTCGCTCGGAATCGAGACTATGGGAGGAATCAATACTGTCATGATTGCAAAGAATACGACTATTCCAACTTCCAACTCGCAAGTATTCTCTACTGCAGTCGATAATCAGCCAGCAGTTGAGATCAATGTCCTTCAAGGTGAGAGATCAATGGCAAATGATAATAGGTCCTTAGGAAAATTCATCTTAGACGGAATCGCTCCGGCACCAAGAGGTATTCCTCAGGTCGAAGTCAAGTTCGACATCGATGCAAGTGGAATATTGACTGTCATCGCTAGCGATAAGGCTACGAAGAAAGTGCAATCAATAAAGGTTGAAGGTTCGATCGGATTATCCAAGGAAGAGATCGAGAGGATGAAGAAAGATGCTGAACAATATGCCGCTGAAGACCAGAAGAAAAGGGATTTGATCGAGGCTAAGAATATCGCCGAATCAATGATTTACAACACTGAAAAGACTATCAAAGAGAATAATGACAAGATATCTGAGGATATAAAGACAGAGGTCAATCAGAAGATCGAAGATTTGAAAAAAATCAAGGATAGTGATAATATAGATGAAATAAAAAGCAAGACAGAAGCTCTTTCTGAAGCTATCCAGAAGATTGGAAGCCAGATTTATGGACAACCGCAGCAAGGAGGACAGCCTCAGGAAGGACAACCTTCTGCCAATCCTGAAGAGACAGCTCCAGAAGCAGAGACAGAAGAGAAAAAAGAATAGAAAGTTTAATTTTAGAGCAGTATGGCAATATTATTTGCCATACTGTTCATTGAAGAAAAATGCAAAAAGATTATTACAAAATTTTAGGCGTTTCCAAGAATTCTAGTCCAGAAGAGATAAAGAAGGCTTATCGCAAATTGGCCCACGAGATGCATCCAGATAAGAAAGGTGGCGACGAAGAGAAATTCAAGGAGATCAATGAAGCTTATCAAGTCTTATCAGACAACGATAAGAGGTCTCAGTACGATAAGTTCGGTACTGTTTTTGGCAATGGCGGAATGCCGGGAGGTGGAGCTGCTGGAGGATTCAATGGCAATGTCAACTGGGAAGAGATGATGGGAGGCTTCGGAGGTATCGAGGATATATTCGAAGGAGTATTCGGAGGTGGCTTCGGAGGCAGGCAGAGTCCTCAGGACATCAAAAGAGGTCATGACTTGGAGGTTGATATCGAGATTCCTTTGGAGTCCGTATTGGCCGAGCAGGAAAAGGAGATAAATATTACCAAGAATATAAAGTGTGACCGTTGTGATGGTAAAGGTAACGAGCCAGGAACCAATATCAAGGAATGTTTTACCTGTAGAGGTTCTGGTCATGTCCAGCAGATAAGGAAGACTATTTTTGGAACTTTTACCCAGACCAGTATCTGTCCAGAGTGTAATGGAGAAGGCACTAATCCGGACGTTCCATGTAATGTCTGTCACGGAGAAGGAAGGATCAAGAAGCAGGAAAAGATCAATATCCATATCCCTGCAGGGGTTGACAACAACCAGGTAATTAAGGTAAAAGATAAAGGTGATTCTGGTCGTAGAGGAGGTGACTCCGGCGACTTATATGTCAGGATATTCATCAAGCCTCATAAGATATTCCAAAGAAAAGGAGATAATATTTACTTGAGACAGGAGATGACTTTTTCTCAAGCAGTATTAGGGGATAAGATTGATATTCCGACCTTGGAAGGCAAAGAAGTCTCGATGAAGATACCTAGCGGCACTGAATCTGGAACGGTATTGAAAGTTACAGGAAAAGGTGTTCCGCATTTCAAAGGCTTTGGAAGAGGTGATATGTTTGTTGAATTGAGTATCATGGTTCCAGAAAAACTGAACAGGACACAGAAAGAATTACTAGAAAAATTGAACAAGGAAGGGTTATAATGATTATAACCCCTTAAGCCCCAATAGCTCAGTTGGTAGAGCAACAACCTTTTAAGTTGAAGGTCACAGGTTCGAGTCCTGTTTGGGGCACAAATATTAAATTCTCAGAATCTCATCAATCGACTCATTTGCGTTTTAATGCGTACTAAGTAAAATCATTAGGATTAAAAAAATGATTACTCCAAAGCGAATAAAACAATGAACACAAAATTACTAAAAAATAAATTGGTTTGGGTTATCGGAGTAGCTATTTTACTAAGCATTATAATTAGTGAAAATAGAGGAAAATTTGTACCTGAAGATTCTCAATCGCTGATTCCTCGGTCATCGATTTCAGAAAAGCCTGTTCTTACTGAAACAGAAATCATAAATGCAAGGCAAAATTACTCTATTGAGCTAATCGATTGGGGGAGATTTACTATTACAGACTTAGAGTTCGATCCATGGAGTAATCAAGTTCAAGTAATTACAAAAATTACTAACAATAATAAAAACGTTTCACTTGATTACTTAACGCTCTTAGGAGAATCTTATTCAAAGAGCCCAAAAGATGGGTATGTGGGGGGATCGAGAACTCATGTCAAGGTTGGAGATATAAAACCTGGTGAATTTAAATTCGTTGTAATCGCTTTTGCAGTTCCGTCAGTAAAAATTAGTAGTTTTTATGTTATTCTAGAAAAAAATCCAGATAAGGAGTTTTTGGCTGAATTAGGACACAGTCTTTCTAAAGGGATAGAATTTCAAAAAGATTGTATGGTAATTAGTGGTAAGGTTTATAATCGTAATAATGATTATTATCTTGGAGAGGCTAAAGCTAAATGCCCTTCTGTTATGTTTGCGAATACGGAAACATACTTAACACTAGAAGAAAGTACTGGTAGGCTTTTAAGAGTTCCTTCGACAATAGGAATCATTAAATAGACATAAAGCAAGGAATTCTAGAATGTGAGTTTTAATTATAGATTCTTTATTAATAAACATATATTAGAATACTCCTTGGGGTATTTTTTTATTGACTTTTATATCGTATTAAAATATATTGCAAGTGTAGAGCATTGCTCTATATAGTACATTTCGGAGGCTTAATATGTCATATATAGGAATTACCGGGTTTGGAAGTCGAGAAGAGGTTAAAGAAGTCCTGAACTTCAGAGGCACTGATCGACAGATAATGATCGGAGTACTGATGACCGAGAAGACCTTGAATGGTTTTCGAAAGAATAATAAGCCGAATAGATATCCCGAAGCAAGAATCATTCCGGGAATCTTTCCAAAGAAGTCGCGAAGAACGCTGAATCTCATCCATTATTCCACGAAGAATAAGGATAACCTGATCCAGGGCTTATTGACTATTTCCAAATTAGTCGGTAATAACCTCGATGGTTTCCAGCTGAATGTCCCTTGGCCGAAGATATCTTCGATCTCAGGATACAAGGAATTATATCCAGGGAATAAGATCGTCCTCCAGGTGGGGCCGACCGCACTTGGCGCTCTCAGGTATGACACGGCGCTCATTGCTCAGAAGTTGAAGGATTATGATCCATTCATCGATTATATCATCTTCGATTTCAGCGAAGGCAATGGAAAAGTATTCGATGTCGATACGGCTACCCGCTTCCTTTCCTTGGCTAAGAGGATTGGAATCAGTTCGGATATAGTAGTAGCAGGAGGAGTCAATCCTTCGAATGTAATGGCACTGAAACCGATCCTGTCAAAATTTCCCAATGTAGGCATAGATGCCGAATCTGGACTGAGGAATCAGAAAGATTTTCTCGATATCTCAAAAGTCAACGACTATTTGAGTAATGCAGTCAAGATATTAGGATAACTAATATTATTTTTAAAGCCAGCATAATCTGCTGCTTTTTTATTTGCAAAATACTATTAATTTTGGTAAAACGAACAAAATGAACTATTTCATAAAGACATTCGGCTGCAAGTTGAATCATTCTGATAGTATTCTTATCGAAAAAATATTAGATGATAATGGATATGATAAGCCGGAAGATATCGCCTCAGCTGATTTTATCATCTTCAATACTTGTGCGGTTGTCGACAATACGGCTGAAAAGATAACTAAAGAGGCCAAGAGATTGAAGGAAGAGGGAAAGAAGATCATCTTCGGAGGATGTCTGCCTGGAGTCATAGCTGACCGATGTAAGGATGTAGCTGATGGAGTCTTTAGTCCTACGAATATAGATGACATCATCCATATAATCACTAGGATCAACGAAGGAGGAAATGAATACATAGTCCGTAATAACAATCTGGATAAGGCAGCATTATTGCATGACTCCCATTCGAATATAGTCTCTATCTCAGAAGGATGTTTGGGGGCTTGCACTTATTGTGCTACGAGATTGGCCAGGAAGCAGCTCATCTCTTTCAAGGCAGAGGATATTCTCTCAAGGATTACGAACATCGCGAGCAGTGGCGGCTTTGAAATACATCTCACTTCGCAAGATTTGGCTGTTTACGGGCTCGATAGAGGAGAACAGGAACTTCCACTTCTCTTGAGTCAGATAGGCGCTCTAAAAGGAGATTTCAAGGTCAAATTAGGGATGATGAATCCTGGGTGGACGATCAAGATAATAGACAATATCCTAGATGGATTGGAAAATGATCATTATTACAAATTCCTGCATGTCCCTCTGCAATCAGGAGATGATGATCTCTTGAGGATGATGAACAGGGGTTATGGAGTCAGTGAGTTCCTAGGAATAGCCAATAAGCTTCGGAATAGTTTCAAGAATAGCATCCTAGCGACCGATATCATAGTCGGACACCCATTAGAAACTGATGAGATGTTCGAGAATACTATTAAGGTCATCAAGGAAGTCGAGCCTGATATCATCCATATCTTCAAGTTCTCAAGAAGACCGAATACGCCCGATGATAAGCTGAAAGATCTTCCAGATAGGATAAAGAAGGATAGGTCAAGAGCATTGACGAGACTATTCCACCAGATCAACGAAGAGCGGAATAAGGGGTTTATCGGGAGCAAGGAAAAGGTCTTAGTGGTAGATAAGCGCAATGATACTTACTTATGCAGGAATAACTCAGGCCGGGCGATTGTATTAAAGGATGGAGAGTATGGATTAGGGCAATCATTCGAGGTCAAGATCGTCGGTTCGAAGTGGAATTATCTCGAAGGGAAGAGGATCTGAGGGTGTCCTTTTCAAAACAAGAAAACTTTTATATAATATGACTATGAATTCAAAAGAAGAAATAGATTTAAATAAGGAAGAAACAAAAGAAGTAAAGGAGGTGAAAGAGGAAAAGAAGACAAGTAATTCATTTATAGTAGCTTGCGTTTTTGTCCTAATAGCATTTTTCTCAGGTTTTTATTTCAGTGATAGTCTATGGCAGTCTAAGATAGAGACCTCGGATAAGGAATTATCCAAGTTCGATCTGCAATTATTAGGACAAGTGATAAAGGAATTATCAGCTAGTTATGTAGATCCTAGCAAGATCGAGAAGCAGAAGATGGTCTATGGGATTATCGAAGGAGCTGTTAGTTCCATAGGAGATCCGTATACGATGTTCTTTGATCCTCAGCAGACAAAGAATTTCAAGGACGATATCTCAGGAACATTTTCTGGAATAGGAGTCCAGGTCGGTATGAAGAATGATGTTTTGAAGGTCATTGCTCCCATAAAAGGCACTCCAGCAGAAAAAGCTGGTATCCTGCCAGGAGATATCATCCTTCAGGTCGATAAGGAGTCTATTGCACATCTTCCCGTGGACGAGGTCGTGAAAAAGATCAAGGGGACGAAAGGGACCAAGGTCAATCTGACGATAAACAGGAGCGGGGAGACGAAAGATTTTGAAATAGAGAGGGATATCATAAAAGTTCCCGCCATGGACCTGAAGATCGAGAACAAGGACGGAAAGAAGATCGCTTATCTGCAGATATTCCAATTCTCTGAGCAGGTATATGCTGATTTCAAGAGAGAAGTACCAAATTTGAAAAGCGCGGATGCTATCATTCTTGACTTGAGGAATAATCCAGGAGGCTTGGTTGATCAGACGAAGATGATTGCCAGCTGGTTCATGAAGAAGGATGATATTGTTTTGACTCAGCAGGACAGGAATAATAATAAGGATAACGTTGTCTCATTAGGATACGATGAATTGAGGAGTAAGCCGATGGTGATCCTGGTGAACGAAGGAAGTGCTTCTGCTTCAGAGATATTGGCAGGGTCATTAAGGGATAATAATGGGATCAAGATAATCGGAAAGAAGTCTTTTGGAAAAGGAAGCGTGCAGAAAGTAGTTGATCTGGACGAAGGATCAAGCCTGAAGGTCACTATAGCCAAATGGTTCACTCCTAAGGGAGTCGCTATCCAGGATGTTGGAATAGTACCTGATATCGAGGTAGAAAGGACTGAGGATGATTACAAGAACAATAAGGATCCTCAATTGGATAAGGCATACGAAGAGATTATAAAAATAACAAAATAGCACTATGAAAGTTATTCTATTAAAAAATGTTGCAGGAATCGGAAAAGCTAATGAACTGAAGGATGTGCCTAACGGCTACGCAAGGAACTTCCTTTTCCCTAAGAAGCTAGCTATCCTAGCGACCAAGGACAGTGTCAATACGATAGAGCAGAAGATGAAGAGCGATAGTCTGAAGAACGAGAAAGATCTCGCTCATAATAAGGATCTAGCAGAAAGGCTTAAAGGATATGAATTGAATATAAGAGTGAAGGTCGGAAGCGAGGGTCAATTATTCGAATCAGTCACCAAGCAGAAGATCGCTGACAAGCTGAATGAACAAGGATTCGGTGTCGATAAGAATCATATCGAATTAGAAGATCATATAAAGCAGAAAGGGACTTTTCCAATAACTATCAGATTGGATCATGGATTCGCATCTGAGATAAGAGTCGTCATTTCTGAGGAGTAGGAAGAAGGGGGATTTGTTTTCCCCTCTTTTTTAATAAATAATAATCATAATAATATATCATGTCAAATTATATCTTTGTCGCAGGAGGAGTCATGTCAAGTGTCGGTAAGGGCGCATCGACTGCATCAATAGCAAAAATGCTCGAATCAAGAGGATTCAAGACTACAGCAGTAAAAATAGATCCATATATAAATGTGGATGCGGGAACGATGAATCCTATCGAACATGGTGAGGTCTTCGTAACCGATGACGGCACTGAATGCGATCAGGATATAGGGAATTACGAAAGATTCCTTAATCAAGACATAGGAAGTGATAATTATATGACTACTGGAGGGGTCTATCTTTCAGTGATCCAGAAGGAAAGAAATCTAGGATTCGATGGAAAATGCGTAGAGGTCGTTCCTGATATTCCCAATGAGGTCATCAGCAGGATAAAGAAAGTCGGCAAGAATACGAAGAGTGACTTCGTCCTTATCGAGATCGGAGGAACTGTGGGAGAGTATCAGAACCAACTATTCTTGGAGGCTGCTAGGATGATGAAGTTGCAGCACCCGAAAAAGACCCTTTTCGTCCTAGTGACATATCTTCCGACCATCAAGACGATCGGGGAGATGAAGACCAAGCCTACCCAGACTTCTGCCAGGCTCTTGAATGAGGCCGGTATCCAGGCAGATTTCATCTTAGGAAGGGCTTCGGTACCATTGGATGAACCCAGGAAGAGGAAGATATCTATCTTCTGTAACTTGGACCAGAAAGACGTGATATCTGCTCCTGACGTCGATTCGATCTATGAGATACCTCTTAATTTCGAGAAAGAAGGTTTAGGTGGCAGGATATTGAAGAAGCTTAACCTGAAGTCGAAGAAGAAGAATTTTGAAGAATGGGAGAATCTAGTCGCAACGATAAAGAAAGAAAAGCCTTCAGTGAAGATTGGAATAGTCGGCAAGTATTTTGAGTCAGGAGAATTCTCTTTGACTGATGCATATATATCAGTCATAGAGGCAGTAAAGCATGCTTGCTGGGCTAATAATAGAGAACCAGTGATAGAATGGCTCTCTGCTCAGAAGTTCGAGAATAATGACGAATATCTTGAGAAGATAAAAGGATATGATGGGATAATAGTCCCTGGTGGTTTCGGGGTCAGGGGTATTGAAGGAAAGATAAAGGTCATCAAGTATTGCAGGGAGAACAAGGTCCCATACTTCGGATTATGCCTTGGTATGCAATTAGCAACAATCGAGTTCGCTAGGAATGTATGTGGTATCAAAGAGGCTACATCACGAGAATTCGATAGTTCTATTAAAGATCCAGTAATCGATATAATGGAGGAACAGAAATCTCTTCTGAAGAATAAGGATTATGGAGGAACGATGAGATTAGGCTCATGGGAGTGCAGTATAAAGCAGGGAACTAAGAGCTTCAAGGCATATGGCAAGGAAACGATCCAAGAAAGGCACAGGCATAGGTATGAGTTCAATAATAACCACAGGAAGATATTGGAAAAGAACGGACTAGTTTTAGCTGGCCTGAATAATACCAAGGATCTAGTAGAAATCATCGAACTCAAGAATCATCCGTTCTTTGTCGGAGTCCAGTTCCACCCAGAGCTGAAATCAAGACCCTTAGCTCCGCACCCTCTATTCGTAGAATTCATAAAGGCGTCTATCGCTAACGCTCACTTGTAAATAGCTTATTAGCAATAAAATTCATCATTTTAAAAGATCCTCATAATGAGGATCCTTTTATTTTAGAAGGGGAGATGGGTGTGCTAAATCTAGCTAATATAATTGACAAAACTAATCAAATATTTTATAATCTATAGGTACCTTGACATAGAGGAGTAATTATTATGATGAAAAGCGGTTATTTTTCTGGCTATGGTGAGCCTAAGAGTATCGAGGAACAAGTCAGGATATTGAAAGGATCCTTCCCGTACCTAGATTATTCTATTAAGGGAGATTTCTGTCGTCCCAAGGGTTCAGAGGGGTTGTTCGTAATCCCAAAATGGAACAAGGTTGGCGAAACATATCTGAAAGCTACCTTGAAAGTAATTGATATTCTTCGGAGCCTATACGGAGGAAGGATCATCAAATGGGGTAATGATTTTACCGAGTACACGTATTATCAGAATCCGAGGAGTCAGAAAGCTATTGAATTCATTAATGAGCAGCATCCTAGCGACATCGTCATATTGCCAGCCCAGTTCGGGATGAGGCTTAAGGGCAGTTCGGTTGCTAATGCGAAAAAAAGATTCTATGTGAATGAATTCGGACTCTCTACTTACGAGGTCGGAATCATGCTCATAACCCATCAAGAAAGGCTGCAGCAATACGATGATTTGAGGATATATTGTCTTGGCGATGACGTAAGGAACGGAATATATCGTATTTCTACTTGGATGTACGTACATGAGGGGTTCAATATATCAGGGATTAGGGATGACCTTTCTAATCGGCATTCGGGCGGAGTCACGGGATTCCTGCCTGATAGAGTCAATATCGATAAGGTATTGTAATTAAAAAACTCAGTATTTCTACTGAGTCCTTTTTATTTTACAGAAACTTCCTTGATGAACCTTGTCTTGCCATCGAAGTTCCTTTTTCTCTTTGTTGCAAATGATACAACGCCTTCTTTGATAGCGTAGATGGTGTCATCAGTTCCTTTTCTTGTGTTTTCACCAGGAACGAATTTTGAACCTCTCTGTCTAATGATAATGCTTCCAATTTTTGTTTTCTGTCCTCCGAATAGTTTCACTCCAAGATATTTTGGCTGGGAATCTCTACCGAGACGACTTGTACCTGCGGCTTTTGTTTTTGACATTTTTTCTCTTTACTGATTAAATAATATATATCAGTTTATTATTATAATTTAAGTAATAAAATGTTAGCAAAAATAGGCAGATTTGTCAAAGCCAATGAGTCAGAAATCGCACTTGTTGTAGCAGTTGCCCTAGTTTCATTACTTTCTTTTTCCATTGGATATATTACGGCGAAAAAAGAAATGAAGCAACCTATTGAGATAATCACAAAAAATAATTAGTATTATGAACATTAATCATTTGGCCGTTATTCCTGATGGGAATAGAAGATGGGCTAAGAAGAATGGCTTCCCATCATTCATTGGACACCAGCGAGGTGCTGAAAATTTTGAAGAGCTTGTTTTCAAGGCTCTGGAGATGAAGATCAAATACTTTACCTTTTGGGGAACTTCTCTAGACAACATACTCAAGAGATCAGAATCAGAGATCAATTACCTTTATGACATATTCGAAAAACAATTTAATAGATTGTCCGAGGATAAGAGAGTCCATGAGAACAAGGTAAAAGTCACTATCCTAGGAGAATGGGAGAATTACTTCCCAGAGAAGATAAAGAAATCTATGCATAAGGCCATAGAGAATACTAAGGAATATTCTGATTACAACCTAATATTCATGATGGCATACAATGGCGACAATGAAATGCTTGATTGCGTAAGGAAGATAGTGGCAAGTGGAAATAAGGATATCACTATGGAAACCATAAAGGAAAATCTTTGGACAAAGGACTTTCCTCCAGTCGATCTAGTCATCAGGACAGGTTGTGAGGACGACCCTCATCTGTCTGCCGGATTCATGATGTGGGACACTGCCTATTCTCAACTATTCTTTACAGAGGATTATTTCCCTGAATTCGTTCCAGAAAATCTTGAAAAAGCTATCAATCAGTTCACGAGCAGAGAAAGGAGGAATGGTAAATAATTAAGGATCCGTAAGGCGGATCCTTCTAAATTCATAATATGGATAATTTGATCGATAAAATCAAAGCAGCTGGATTAAGAGGCCGCGGTGGTGGAGGTTTTTCTGTTTACCAGAAATGGAAATCAGTGATAGATACTCCGTCAGACAAGAAGTATGTGATATGTAATGGAGCAGAGGGGGAGCCTGAGGGATTCAAAGATGGATACATCCTGGATAATCACCTTGAAGATGTCATGAACGGCATCTCTCTAGCAATGAAGGAGATTGGTGCTGAGAAAGCATATCTCTACCTAAGGAAGGATTATTATGAGAAATACCAGAAAGCCATTGGATCATATCCCATAGAGGCACCTCTAGGATTGATAAGGAAGCCGGATATCGGATATATAGGAGGAGAGGAGACCATCATCTGCCAGGTCATCGAGGAGCAGAACCTCTTTCCAAGAAAGAAGCCTCCTTACTTATCAGAAAAAGGACTATTCGGTCAACCTACCCTCATAAACAATGTCGAGACATTCTATTATGTCTCCAAGATATCCAAAGATGAGTATGCTGGGGAGAGATTCTATAGTATTTCTGGTGATATCGATAATCCCGGAGTCTATGAGCTTAAGGAGGATGATACGATAATAGAGGTATTGAAACATACTGGCAACTACCCAGACTTTGATTTCTTCGCCCAAGTGGGAGGTATTTCAGGCGAGATATTCTTGCCGTCAGAAATGGATAAGCCTTTGGATGGAGCAGGTTTTATCAATGTCTACAATTCAATTAATGTAGATCATTATTCATTCTTGGAGAGATTGTCTCAATTCTTCCATGAAGGGAATTGCGACAAATGTACTCCTTGTAGCGGAGGATTCTATCTCATAAACGAGATGTGCAAGAAGAAGCAGATCGATTTCAATAAATTAGAAGATATTTTATTGAGTCTTAAAGTATCCAGCTTCTGTGCCCTCGGGAAGAATGCCTACCTTCCATTCGAGACTTTTATAAATAAGATAACCAAAGATGGAAAACATTAGGATCACTATCAATGGCAAGGATATCGATTGCTTCAAAGGAGAGACAGTGATGGAAATTGCAAGGAAGAACGGGATAGATATTCCGGGTATTTGCTATTGCAAGGATTTGAAACCAGAAACGAGCTGTCGATTGTGCTTAGTCGAGATCAAGGGAAAGGATGGATTGCACACATCATGCGATACTGTTGCGGAAGATGGCATGGAGGTGATTACTGATAGTGAAGATATATCTAAGGTCAGGAAGATCAATCTAGAGCTGATCCTCTCAAAACATAGTAAGAGTTGCGGCAGTTGCAGGAGGGTGAAGAATTGCAAGATCGTAAAAGCGATCAAGGATTGTGGGATGTTGAATATCAATCCAGAGAGCAGTGATAAGCCGATCCATCAATTCGGACCAGCCATGACTTTTGATCCCAATAAATGTATCAATTGCAACAACTGCATCCAGGTCTGCAATAACCAAGGAGTCGGCTATCTAGAACTCAAGAAAGAGGATGGTTTCTCAAGGATATGCCCATCGAAGACCAAGGACTGTATCTATTGCGGACAGTGTCTGACCCACTGCCCAAGCGGAGCTTTCAAGGAAGTAGATTCATTGTCAGAAGTAGAAGCGCTTTTGAAGGATAAGGATAATCATGTCGTGTTCCAGTTTTCTTCGACCCTGATCAAGAGTATTGGAAAGGAGATCAGTCCTGTATGGAATAAGGAGTCGATCGAAGCTTTTTCTAATTTCCTGATCCACTTGGGGGCGAAGATGGTCTTCGATACTTCATTCGGAGTCGATATGGTAATACGCAAGGAAATAAAAGAAGTTGTCAGGGGGATTGAAGAGGATAGGTGTATTTTTACCTCTCACTGTCCTTCATGGATCAAGTACATCGAATCATATGAACCAGAATTCATCCCTAATCTCAGTAGGATAAGATCACCTCATATCGTATCAGGAGGAGTCGTCAAGGACTACTTGATAGAAGAACAGCACGTCGATCCAGAAAGATTGTTCGTCATATCGATAGCGCCTTGCATATCGAAGAAGGATGAGATCATCCTTGAAGAGAATAGGATAGAAGGTGTTAGGATGGTTGATTATGTCTTAACGACGAATGAATTGCATGCCTTGCTGAAGAAGAATAAGTTCAATATAGATAATTACAAGAAGGGAAGAAAGGATATATACATCAAGGAAAGCCACTCTTATGACAGTAACGAAGAGATGATCATGTCTGGATTGTCAACCCTCTATAAGGAGCTCAGCGGAAAGGAACTGAATTCTTTGGAATTCAAGAGGATAAAAGGTATCAATGGAGCCATAGAAACCTCTGTCATGATCCATGGAAGGAGCATCAGGTTAGCGATCGTCTATGGGCTTGAAGGAGCAAGAAGGATCTTGGAACTGCTCAAGGATGACCCACTGACATATCAATACCTTGAAGTCATGGCTTGTCCAGGAGGATGCTTGAGAGGAGGAGGCCAATTGCCTGAAGTCGGAGATATGGACTTCTCGAACAATATCTTCGCTAATTTCTATGAGGATAAGGTCTTAAAAAATAATAATTTATTCGTTGATGATATAATAGGATTTGCCGAAGATAAGGATATTATCTTCAAGAAAGATGGCAATAAGAGAATCTAACGAAAGTTAGATTTTTTTTGTGGATAAGTCGTTTGGGGATTAATGCAATTAAAGGTAAAATCAGATTATAAAAAATAAATATAAGAATTAAATTATGTATATCAAAGGAGTAGGAATGACAAAGTTTGACTATTCTGCTAAGCCGTGGTGGGATTTCGCTTATGAAGCAACGATAGAGGCTCTTCAGGACGCTAAGATGACTATGTCTGATATTGATGCTATTATCTTTACTAGTATTTCCAGTGCAGCAAGCGGGGAGCACCAGACCCATAAGGTCTCTTTCCTGTCTGAGCTGTTCAAGACGAATGTTCCGATAATCGAATTAGCTTCCGTCTGTGGCGGAGGTGGTGTAGCTTTCTGGAATGCTCTGAAGATACAGGAATATGATAATATCCTGGTCCTTGCGGCTGAGAGGTTCGCTGATAATAGGAGCGAGGTCGCTGTCGATTGGATACTTTCTGCCGCTGAAAAAGGTTTTGAGCAGGTAGAAGGAATGCTTTTTCCGACTCAGAATGCCTTGGTCTGGCAAGCTTATTGTGAAAAGCATGGAGGCAGTATTGATGACTTGTCCTTGATCGCGTATAAGAATCATCAGCACGCAGCCCTGAATCCCAAAGCATATTTCTACAAGAAGCCCGTTGAATTGGAGAAGATAAAGGCTTCTCCGGAAGTCTCATCTCCATTGAGATTGATGGATTGCTCCCTTTCTGTTAATGGTGGTGCTGCGATCATAGTCTCGAAGGAGAAGACAGAAGTAGAAGTGATCGGTTCGGGTTTTGCTACTGATCATATCCTGACATTCGAGCGAGAGAATCCTACTCATTTCAAGGCAACTAGGCTTGCTGCTGAAAAGGCTTTCAAGCAAGCTGGATTGACTCCTGAGGATATCGATGTCGCTGAGATCCACGACGCTTTCACTTCCGTAGAGCTCATTTCCTATGAAGATTTAGGATTCGCTGAAGAAGGTAAAGGTGGCGAACTGATCAGGTCAGGAAGGATCAATCTGGGAGGAGAGATGCCTATCAATCCTTCAGGAGGATTGAAGGCTAAAGGACACCCGATATCAGTTACTGGATTGGCTCAGATATATGAGATAACCCACCAATTACGAGGCGATTGCGGAGAAAGACAAGTTCCTTCTGCCAAGATCGGATTGACACATAATATCGGAGGCGCTGGTGGAAGTATAACAGTTCATATCTTTAAGAAAAATTAATTCAAAATATCATGGTTGTTTATAAATGTAGTAAATGCAATAAGACCTGGCAGCATCCAGTCGGAATCTGTCCATTCTGTATGTCCCCTTTAGAGAGGGTGAAATCATCGCTTTCTTTCAAGGTGGTAGGGATCTCAAAAGTATCCATCCCTAGCCTATTACATCCCAAGGTCCCATATTATGGACTAGTCCTCGAGGATGATAAAGGCACTAAGTTCGCCTATAAGACATACAAGAAATATAGTATTGGCGAGATGATCGATTACGAGACCAGCAGCCATAAGGATCAAGTTTCCATCTGGAGGGTGAATTATGAGATATTAGATGCTTTGGAGAGCATAGTAGAGCTTTCTCAATTAGAGCTTAGTAAGGGTATGAAGGTCTTGGTGTTACCGACCTTGAGCAGTCCGAACCATTCCTATTTCAGGGATAATACTTCTCCCAAATTCCTCGAAGCAGTAATAAGTCTGCTCACTAGTAAGGGAATCAAGGATATTAAAATCGCTCAGCAATCCTTCCTTGATAT
>JAQWEU010000031.1 GCA_028704755.1 Minisyncoccota bacterium
GCGATAAGAAAGCAATATTTCCTTTTTTAGGTGAAATCGGTGCAAAAGAGGCATTCAAATCGATCCGAGTATTCAATATCCCTAAACAATTAGGACCGATAAGAGGTATTTTGGCATTCCTTAATAACCCTAAGACATCTTTTTCTATCCTCTCACCTTTTTCACCAGATTCGCCGAACCCTGCCGTTATAATCACTACTCCTCCTACTTTTTTCGCTACGCAATCATTTATCACCTGTATCACGAAATCAACTGGCACCGCTATGACGACTAGATCAATTTTTCCTTTGATATCAGTGACCTTCTTATAAGTATCCCTATTCAAGACCTTCGGCCTTGAAGGATTGACGAAATAAATATCTCTCTTGCTCTCTCCTTCTAAAAGATTCTTGACCAATCCGAACCCGACAGAACCAGGATCATCCTTTGCTCCGATGATTGCTACTGACTTAGGATTAAAGACTTTGTCTAATATTTTTTTCATCATAGATTAAATAATTACTCTAAAATCAATTAATTTCGCATAAGTATCAGTCACGACTACTGGATTCAAGTCAATTCCCTTTATGTACTCTTCTTTCAACGACATCTTCGATAAAGAGACTAAGATATCAGCTATTTTCTGTATATCGACTACCTTCCCTTCTCTATATCCCTTAAGTATCTTATAACCTTTGATTTCCTTTATCATGACTAAAGCCTCTGCCTTAGTGATAGGAGCTATCCTGAAAGAGACATCATTCAGGACTTCGATGAATATGCCTCCTAATCCGAACATCAATACTGGACCGAATTGATTATCCCTCTTCATCCCCATCGCGACCTCTCTACCACCGACCATCTCCTGGACTAATAATCCCTCTATGTTCCTACCCTCGATATTCCTGCTTATCTCATCCCAAGCCTTGATGAATTCTTCTTCATTCTTGATCCCCACCTTGACGCCCCCGATCTCTGATTTATGGAAGATCGTTTTTGAATGGATCTTCAGAACGACAGGGAATCCTACTTTTTTTGCATAAGCAAGAGCCTTCTCTTTTACATTGAAAATCTCCGTCTGACAGCACGGAATATTATATTTTATGAACAGATTTTTTGTTTCTTCAAAGCTTAGTATTTCCATAACATCATTATATCAAAAATATTAGAAATAGTAAAAATAATCAGCTTCACAGATTCTACCACCTTCTTTTCTAGCACTCAAACATTACCCGATTGACTATTCCATAGACTGCATCAAACGGCCCTCCTCAGAACTGCTGAACCACCACGATCATTGAATATATTCTACTAAGAAATCCACTATTTTACAATTACATATTCTGATAGTATAATAGATAAAATGCAATTAATAGTAGGACTAGGCAATCCTGGTAAAGAATATGAATATACAAGACATAATATCGGCTTCAGAATAGTTGATTTTTTTGCTACTCAGAATAATTTCTCTGACTTCAAGGAGTCAAAGAAGTATAAATGCCTCATCTCTGAAGGAAAGATAGGAAATGAAGATATTATAATCATAAAGCCTCAGACTTTCATGAATCTATCAGGAAAATCAACTAAGGCGATCATGAGTTTCTATAAGCTAAGCCCCGAAAATGATCTGATAGTAGTAGGAGACGATGCTGATGTAGAGATTGGAAAGGTAAGAGTCCAAAAAGGTAAGAGCTCAGCTGGACATAAAGGAGTCCAATCGATAATAAATGAATTGAATACCAAGGAATTCACCAGACTGAGAATAGGAATTGACTCAGATAACATTGCTTATAGGACTCTCAAAGAGAATGGAGGTCTTGAGAATCTAGTATTGAAGAATTTTACTGAAGAAGAAGAAACAATATTATCAACAGTTTTTGATCTTGCGGACAAGCAGATAAAAGGAATATTAGCAGAAAAAGCATAACGACAATATCAAATCTATTTGATAATTTTCCGATCTTCATTTAAGATAACAATACTATGAAAAAATTAATCATCGTCGAGAGTCCTACTAAAGCCAATACTATCAAGAAATTTCTCAACAAGGAATACACTGTCCTGTCTTCTTATGGACACATCAGGGATCTGCCAAAAAGCGAATTAGGAGTAGATCCAGAAAAAGATTTCAAGATCAAGTACGTCATACCGACAAAAGCGAAAAAGAACGTCACCCTGCTGAAGAAAGAGGTAGAAAAAGCCGAATTAGTATTCCTTGCTACTGACCCTGACCGTGAAGGTGAGGCTATTTCCTGGCATCTCATTGAGGCCCTGAAACTAGAAGGAAGGCCATATAAGAGGATAACCTTTCACGAGATAACCAAAGAAGCTATCGAGTCATCCCTTAAGCACCCTTCAGCCATTGATATCAATCTTGTCAACGCCCAACAAGCCAGAAGAGTCCTTGATAGGATCGTAGGATACAAGCTTTCTCCTTTCTTATGGAAGAAAGTCGCTAAGAAATTATCAGCTGGAAGAGTACAATCTATCGCGATAAGGCTGATAGTCGACAGGGAAAGAGAGATCCAAGCTTTCAAATCCGAAGAATACTGGAGTATCGACGCTGAACTTGAAAAAAAAGAGAAATTCATCGCGAATCTGACTAAGATCAAAGGCAAGAGTCTCGATAAATTAGAGATCAAGACCAAGGAGGTTGCGGAAGAGATCAAGCTTGAGCTCGAAAAAGCAAAATACAAGGTATCGAAAATCGAGAAGAAGAATCTGATAAGGCACCCATTACCACCGTTCACCACTTCCACCCTGCAACAAGAAGCTTCGAAAAAACTAGGATATCCCTCTAAATTCACCATGTCAGTAGCTCAGAGCCTTTATGAAAAAGGTCTTATCACCTACCACAGGACAGACTCCTTGACCCTTTCCGAACAAGCCCTGAACAATGCCAAATCCTTCATAGAGACTACTTATGGCAGCACATATTACCCTGAAAGCACTAAAAGATATAAGGCCAAAGGAAGAGCTCAAGAGGCTCACGAAGCAATAAGGCCGACAAACGTAAGCATCACTCCAGAAACATTTACCGGAGACGAAAAGCAGAAAAAACTATATAAGCTGATATGGACAAGATTTGTCGCCTGTCAGATGAGAGATGCCATTTTTGCCTCGACAAAAGCGATTATAGATACTGACAATGAATACACCCTCCAGGCAAGCGGACTTAATCTTCAATTTGATGGATTCTTGAAAGTCTACCCCATGAAATCGACTGAAAGGGATATACCAGACCTGAACGAAGGAGATGAACCAGACCTGATCAAGATAAACACTGATCAGCATTTTACCCAGCCTCCAGCCAGATACAATGAAGCTTCGCTGATCAAGGAAATGGAAGAGAATGAGATCGGCAGACCAGCTACCTATGCCTCGATCATCTCAACTATCCAAGAAAGGAACTATACTAATAAGAACGAGGATAAGAGATTCGTCCCGACTGACATCGGCTTCACTGTCGTAGATATATTGAAAGAACATTTTCCCAATATAGTAGACATAAAATTCACCGCTAAGATGGAAAAGGATCTTGACTACGTTGCAAGAGGAAAACAGGACTGGATAGACAATCTGAAGAATTTCTATGGCCCTTTCATCGAGAACCTCACCAAGAAATACGAAGAAGTAAAAAAGACTGTTGTAGAAGAAGAGATATCCGAGAAAAAATGCCCTAAATGCGGAAAGAACCTAGTAGCAAAAATGGGAAGATTTGGAAAATTCCTAGCCTGCCCAGGATATCCAGAATGCAAGCATATTGAATCGCTAGAAAAGAAAGAACCAAAAAGAACAGGCGTAACTTGCCCGAAATGCAATCAAGCAGAAATAGTAGAAAAAAGGACCAAGAAAGGCAAGATATTCTATGCCTGCCCTAATTGGCCTGATTGCGATTTTGCTCTCTGGGATAAGCCGACCAAGGAAGTCTGCGAAAAATGTGGATCAATAATAGTAGAAAAAGGCAAGAAGACGAAATGTTCCAACCCAAAATGTAAATAAGGCCCTCAGCCTTATTTTTTTCAAAAAAAAGACTGTATTCATTGAATACAGTTTAGGTTAATAAGACTCCTCCTATTATCATGAAAGTGATTGCCAAGACCTTCTTACGGAAATCCTGACCTTCACCCTCTTCCTCTATCTGAGGAAAAATCGTACCAAGTAGCACAGCCCCTATCAGCACGAATAACGGCTGAAGAGCAGCAACTCCTTGAACGATCATTACTGGAAAGAACAAGATACTGCCATACATGGCAATATCTGCCACAGTGTTCACTGACTCAGAAACGAACTGAGCCTTGAATTTAGTAGTAAGCCCCCCCATGAATCCCCGACGGGCCTTCGCATCCAAAGCAAGAAAAACAAATCCTGCCACCACCTTTCCGACTAACATCAAGAAGATAGCACTCAATTCATCGATTTCCCTACCATATACTGCAAAAGCAATATCATAAGTCGCAATAAGGGCAGCTGAAATTATCATCCAGAAGACAATGGTCCTCTTCATTTCACCATCCTTATAGCACAGACTGAATCCTCCGATTACCAGAGCAACAATCCCTATGATATGATACCACTGCGGAGTCTCGTTAAGAACGAAGAACGCTCCCACAAGCCCGAATAACGGTATTATCTGAAACCACGATACTACTGCTGACGAGTCCTCTATCTTAAGAGTGTCAAGATAGATCCAGATCGCTGCGAAATACAGCGCTCCCAACCCGACCAACATTACTATGCTCGGCATACTACCAAGTGACCGCCCAGTAAAAAAGATAAATAAACCGAGTGGCACGGCAAACATTGCCGCAAATAGTCCCGAGAGCGCTAGAAGTGCTCCCGGATCTGAATCATCGTCATCTCCTTCAGTTACCAAATACTTGTCAGCAAGATTGGCAGCCGCATAAAAGATGGGAATCAAAATTAGGATTACTTCTAACACTTCATTCACCTTTCAATTTACTGATATTAGTATAAAATATATTAGTATATTTGTCAAGAGAGAAAAGGAACTGTCACCCTAAAAAAAAGCCGCTTATTTTAAGCGGTTAGCTCTCCAATATGGCACTGGCCATAATTGGAAACACAATAGTCGCATCACTCTCTATGACGAACATAGGAGTATTAACATTCAATTTTTCCCATGTAATCTTCTCATTGGGGGGAGCTCCTGAATATGATCCATAGGAGGTCACACTATCAGATATCTGACAGAAATACTCCCATTGTCTAGGATTTCTATCAAGATCTAATTTCAAGCTAGGAACTACACAGATTGGAAAATCTCCAGAAATCCCTCCTCCTATCTGGAAGAATCCAAGACCATTACTGCAAGAAGATAACTCCTCGTAAGTATCATACAGTTGCATCATATATTCTATGCCGGTTTTCAGGATTATATGATCAATCTCCCTATCCTTGCATCTAGCAGCAAAATAATTCCCAATTGTCGAATCTTCCCATCCCGCTACAAAGATAGGTAAATCTTTTTTTGCTGCCTCCAAGAGCCAGCAATCACTTAATTCACCCTGCACCAAAGGAAGGAATTCATCACTTTTAAATACTTGATAAAAGTACTCATGAGGAAAATATCTCTTATTATTAGCAAGAGCTTTTAACCACTTATCCATCAATAATGGCGCAATCCTATCAACGACACTGTTTTCATGGAAAACCATGTCAGTAATGCGACGCTTTCCATTCTTACAAAGATCCTCATCAATCTCTTTATCGAAATACCGATAATCAGGCAGATCTTCATAATAATCGTTACCGATTAGCCTGAATACCGACTCCTCTAGATTTGCTCCAGTACAAGATATCGCATGTATCTTATTGTTTCTTATCAAAGGAGCTAAAGATATTCCTAATTCAGCACTACTCATCGCTCCTGCCATAGCGAAGAACATTTTTCCATCATTGTTGATGTGATCAATATACGCTTCAGTAGCTCTTCTCAATGCCCCAGCATTGAAATGACGATAGTTTCTCCTAATGAAATCAATCATACAAGACCTCTTTTATAGGTACTAGCCATATAATATAACATATATAAGATAAGTCAAATATGACCGGTGGATTCTATTCAAAAATAGCGACTATGATAAGAAAAATTTTATTGATTTCTTAGATTATTCTTTATCTTTTTTCTCAAAATAACCCTTTACTATTTCCACCATTTTCTTAGGAGTAACTCCGGATTTAATAATAAAATCCACTGCTCCAATTTTTTTCGCTTTCTCCATAGAACTTTTTTCAGCGTAATTAGTAAAAACAATAACTGGAATATCCTTGATTTTTTGATTGCTTTTGATTTTCTCTAAAACATCTAATCCATTTTCTCCTCCCAATAATATGTCTAAAAGAATAATATCCGGACTCTCTTCAATGGCCACAGCTAAAGACTCCTTACAATTTCCAGCAGAAACATAATCAATTCCCTCTAATTTGAATTTTGAACCCATTACCATTATCTGGATAGGATCATCTTCTATGAATAATACTTTCATATTTTTATTTTAATATCCTCTTCTTAATATTCGAAACCTTATTTGTCTTTATCGGTAACTTGACAAAAAATGTCGTCCCCTTATCAACCTTACTTTCGAACCAAACCCTACCTCCATGATCTTCTATTACTTCCTTAACGATATACAATCCCAATCCAGAGCCATCCGTATACATTTTTACCGCATTATCTGCCCTTGAGAACTTCTTAAAAAGATTATTAGCATTTTTCTCAGGAATACCTATTCCGTTATCCTTTATCTCAATAATGATATTCTCATCATCTTTCCTTATCTTAACAATCACTTTAGCCTTACTTCTGTTCCCCCTTACCCTCCTCACATCACTTGTCATTACTGAAGACGGTGTATATTTTATAGCATTGTTTATCAGATTCACAAATACTTCTTCCAAATATTTCTTTTGCCCTGAGATTATCGGAATTGAAGTCTTAGGAATATCCAATACCAAGTCAATTTCTCTCTCTTTTGCTTCATAAGCAAAATCTCCTACCACTTTTCTCAATGATTCACAAAGATCCACATCTTCAATCATATCCATTTCCGAAACCTTATTATCAATCTTTGTCGCATTCAAGATATCATTGATGATTGTCTGTAACTTCTTACTCTTTATCCATACAGATTCATAAAATTTCTGTTTTTCCTCCTTAGGCATCTTATCTATATCCCCATCAAGAAGCATTGAAGCTACTCCTTGGATTACCGTAACCGGAGTTCTTAACTGATGAGAGGCAATATTTATAAAGTCAGACTTTGCTTGATCAAGTTTCTTCAATTCTATATTAGCTAATTTTAATTCTTCTTTTTGTTTATGTTCTTTTTCTACTGACTTGACTAACCACCAACCGAATAATGAAACCAATATTAAAGTTACAACAGTAGTAATCCTATTAGTAACATTTTGGATAAAGAATAATTGAGAGCCTATTAAAATAATTATCGATAACACCAATGCCTGAGCCGCTAATAATTTAATATTGAATATCCTATACTCAATTATCAAATATGCCAAAAATCCCATGAATACTGGCATTCCGAATAAGCCATATTGAGTTATTTCCCATTGCTTGTTTACGTCCCCAAAAAAATTAGTACCTGAAAAACAGAACAAAAAGAATATTACCCCTAAAGAAAATAGTAATGTTAACCTTCTTTCATTCTTATTGACCGATAAATTCTTCCTCAAGAGATAAATGGATAACCATAAGAAAGAAAAAGCCTCCAAAAAGTAATAATAATTGATCAACGGGCCATTCTTTGACTCACAGATATAGAAATTGAAACTCGAAAGATTGTATTTAGTAGGAATGAATAAGACAAATACACTAAGTAACCCGATAAATAAAGCCTTATATTTAAAAGGCGCATCTTTTTTTTCTAAGAAAACATAAGAGAAATATATAGTCAGAGAAGCGATGAATAACTCAATAAAGTTTATCAGTGACCAGACAAAACTTATCTTATCAGTATTCACATTAGTCCATAATATAACGTCAAGCATTGACCAAATGAAAAAGCTTATTGATACAAGAAACAATAACAATCCAGAAAACTTCTCTTTCTTTCTAACATTTTTATATACAAAACCACCTAGGATTAAGGCTATCAAAGCCGTAGGTATATGAGAAAAATACAATAACTGTGGAATATCATTCGAAAAGATCAATAAAAATGGTGGTTGTATATCTGTACAGATCATATTATTTTATTAGATCCAATTCCATTTTTTTAATTGATTATAATCTTTCATGAATCTTATTCCGATATCGGTCCTATACATCATCTTCGGAATAGTTATCTTACTAACTAAATTATAAACCTTTTCCCGAGCACTATCAATATTACTATCTATAGATGTTACATATACTATATGTCCTTCTTCCCCTGCGACTACATACCTATTCTTATCAAGACGAACCTCCTCGAAATGCAAATGACTCATATCATCTTTTGAAAATTCCTTCAAATAAATTGGCACCCCTTTCAAATAACCGCTTATCGATTCGAATCTATAAGGAAAAGGTGGTATTCCTATAGTTATCACTAGAGAAAAACCTTTTTTATAATCTAATTCAAAAGGAACTCCTTTTGCTATAGAAAGAAGAAAATCTGTCCACCTAGAATTATGAATCTCTATTTGTGAATATATTGCTGGAGAACCTAACCTCATCGTTGCCTCTATTGGATATATTTCATCCTGATCGACCATACAATCTATATCAACATCCCCTTTGTATCCGATTTCCTGCAAATACGGCTTCAGTTTCTTCAAAGTGCTTTGGAATATCCTATTCTCTTCATCTTGATACCACATGACGGTACCCATCTCTCCTGTCAGAGGGCCAACGTCATCATTCATGAATCTCTTATGCTCGACATTCATTTCTATAGGACCAACCCAATCAATTCCATTAAAATACCTAGCAACTCCTACTTCTATCCCATTAAGCTTCTTCTGCAAAGTAACGGAAAAATTCTTTCCAATAGTTTTATAACTCTCAAGCAACTCAATGCAATCGCTTCCATCACTCATGTTACCGATAAAACACAATGAACTATTGTGATCGTTCTGCTTTACAGCATAAGCAGTCTTATTCTTCTTAATGTGCTTAATAGCGTCTTCAAGATTATCAAAATTTAACGTTTCTGTCGTACTCATTCCACACCCAGCAAAAACTTTCTGTGCATGCTCCCTATCTAATTCGAGTCTATCCCCATCTTCGCATCCTCCAAAGACATTATAGCCTGACCTTCTTAGATCATCTTGCTCTTTTCCATAACCAATATCATCAAAAATGATCAAGCCGTCTTTTGTTACCCAATCGATTTCCTTTCTCCAATCCAAAGTCTTTTCAATCATATTCTCAAAACAATCATAGTCCCCTGGATGTTCAATATATAACTTTACATCATTACCCTCCTCCTTCAGTCTGTAAGCCAGATCTCCGGCCATTATTTCCGCAGAAACAAATAATATTTTCATAATTTCAATTATTAATATTTTCTATTGGATATTTCATACCTCTTTTAATAAAGTTAGTCTCAATATCTTTCAATTCAAACTTATCAACAAAATAATTCGAAATAAAATCGATATCCATACCATTCTTGCATGTATATACATCAATACTCACAAAACCTCGATATGGAAAGGTATGTATGCTTATGTGTGACTCAGTGATTACAACAAAGCCACTCCATCCACCAGAATCTTTGTTGTTAAGATTCTCTGGAGCAAAATAAACTTCTGGATCTGCTAATTTATGCATACCCACCCTATCAGGTAATTCATTTAGACAGAACTTAACCAATTTTTCATCATTAAGTTTTTCAAAATTACCATAATAGCCATCAATTGTCAGATGTTCTCCAAAATTACAAATTTTTTCCATATTCAAAATTTATCATTGAGTTGGACTATTGCAACTTTCCCCTTCTGTAAGTTTATCCTCACTGCATAAGATTTCGATGCAATCCTCTATATCATTACAATTAATCGAAAGACATTCACCCGTATTATAGCAACTTGGAATATCAAATGCCTTTTTCTTCAACATCTTATAATAAAATAGTCTCTTATTCGCATTTTCCTCACACTCGCTATCCTCCTCATCACACCTAGCAACGAAACAACTTTCTGTTCTTGGATCACAATCTACCCTTATCTTTATATAATAATCTTTTACAATAAAATATTTATAAAAAGACGCTAATATCATTATCAATAAAAAAATAATAAAAAACATATAGAGCTTCTTCGTTTTTTTATCGATAAAATCTTTCATAAATATCTTAAGGATTATTTATTACCAAGATTCCTCATCCAATTCCTCAACTCATTCTCATTGTCAAAATCAACCACCAATTGGACTTTTTCCCTCTTCTTATTCACTTTTATCTTTTCATACTCGAACAATCCTTTCAATTTCTTCTCGAAGAAATCCTTATTCTCGAAGACTACGGCTCCCGCTACTACTGTTTTCTTCTCCGGCGTTTCTCCTCTCGAAACTTTTTCCGTATCCCTGACTGTATAATTATTGCTCAAGATATCCTCAAAGACCTTCTTCTGGATATCTGGCTCCTTTATCGATAATAAAGCACGGGCATGTCCCTCAGTGAGCCTCTCCTGCTTCAATGACTGTTTTATATATTCAGGCAAGGTCAATATCCTTAGACTATTCGATACAGCCTCACGGCTCATCCCAGCGATCTGGGCTATTTCCTTCTCTGTCAAAGAGAATTCATTCTTTAACTGGTCCAAAGCTTCAGCCCTATCAATCGGATTCAGATTCTTCCTCTGAACATTTTCGATCAGAGCAATTTCCAATTTTTCCCTATTTCCTTTTTCCTTGACAATAACAGGTATCTGCTTCAATCCAGCAAGTTTCGATGCTCTATACCTCCTTTCTCCAGCAATGATCTCATAACCGATGATCTTTTCCCCGGCCCCACCAACATCTTCTGTCTTCGTCACTATTATCGGTTGCAATACACCATATTTCTTGATCGATTCTGATAAGGAATTCAGCTCCTCTTCCCCGAAATTTTTCCTCGGCTGATAAGGATTTGGCTTGATCTTATCTATATCAACCCAAAAAATATAATCCTTCTGGACGAAATCTTCCCTCCTAGAGGTATTATCGCTATTATTCCTTTTCGGTATTAATGATTCTAAACCTTTTCCTGCCATATGATTTTATTTACTTTTTGTATTATGTATTAATTCTCTTGCTAACTCCCTGAACGTATGGACAGCAATAGAATTAGGAGCAGAACGAAGAATCGTTCGGCCATGGACTGGCGCTTCAGCTATATCGATCGTTCGTGGGATCACTGTATCGAATACATATCCAGGAAAATTCCTCCTTATATCTTTCGCAATCTTCTGGCACAGATTACTATTTCTAGTATACATGGTCAGAACAGCTCCCGTGATACCTATATCCAGGTCAAGGTTATTATTTATCAACGATATATTATCAATCAATTGCCCCAATCCTTCTACAGAAAGATACTCGCATTGTACTGGGACCAAGACCTCATCACTTGCTACTAGCGCATTAAGAGTCAATAATCCTAAGCTCGGGGGACAATCAATGAATACATAATCATAATTGCCTTTGACCATATTTATAGCTTCCCTGAGCTTGAACTCCCTATCCTGCATATTTATCAACTCGATGGTAGCTCCAGCCAGATCATGAGAAGCAGGCATTATGTCATATGCCAAAAAAGAGGTATTCTTGATAACCTCTCGAGGGGATATCTGTTCAGTCAGCACATCGTAAGTAGAAACAGATAATTTTTTCGGGTTTATTCCCAAAGAAAAAGTCGCATTAGCCTGGGGATCGATATCGACTAATAATACTTTCTTTCCAAAAGCCGTTAAAAAGACTGGTAGATTGACAGCTACAGCAGTCTTACCGACACCGCCCTTTTGATTCGCAATTGCAATTACTTTTGTCATTAAACATATTTTACCACAAATAAAAAATTTTACAAATCTAATATTATATGATAAATAATATAACATATGAATCAGCCGAAGTGGCGGAATTGGCAGACGCGTAGCACTCAAAATGCTATGAGAGCAATCTCGTGTGGGTTCAATTCCCACCTTCGGCACATATAAAGACCTATCTTAAAGATAGGTCTTATTATTTGCCTCAAATATCGAATATGATATAATAGATATTATTAATATAAATAGAATACATGGCAATAGATTTCGAAAAGATTCAAAATGAAATAAAAGAAATATCCATGAATTTTTGCACTGGATGCGGTGGAGTATGCGAAAATACTGAAATAGTAGCATTTCTACCAGGAGAAATCGACTTCGCAGCAGATAAGCTCAAAATCGATAAGCAAGAGTTCATTAAGAAGTACTGTAATGTCATACAGTATAAAAATAATGATATTTACATTCTCAAAGCAGGCATTTGCCCATTCTTGAACGACCAGAAAAAATGCGAATTAGAAGAATTTACTTGCAAATTAATATGTTGCGCTCTATACCCTACTATAATCAAATTATCAGGAAAAGATATAGAGATTAAGATTGACTCTATCGGATGCCCGATGTCTCATAATGTTGATGAAGAATTCAAAAATAAAACCTTCAAGATATTTGAAAATATAAAAGATGAGATACCTCTATGGTGGCTTGAATTCTGCCAAGAATATGATGAAGCAAAGTATGATTATGAAAAACTAGAAAAATTAAGAGATAAACAATTCATAGAATTGGATGAATTAAAAGATTGCATAATTGATAAATACTAAAAAATAAAAAAGAGTCGGTTCCGACTCATATTTCCCTGATTATCACTTCATACGCCTTGGAATCAGGACCTCCTTCGACATACCCTGTCATGGTTTTTAGATCATATGATCCAAAAATTCTGAAAAGCTTTTCCACTACCTTGAGAAAAGTTAAAGGATAACCTCTCAGATACATTATCTCTTCACCCTCAAGGATGTTCAAATCCTTCAGATTCTCAAGATCAATACGGATATTGATATTAAGAAACCCATTCTCGTCTTTCTTTATAGAGACCATTCTAATCCCTTCCTATATTACAAGACAATTATTAAATAAATTGCTATTTTTGTCAACTATAAAAGGAGCCCTAGGGCTCCTTCTCTTAATTATCCAAATCCATCTGTATCTTATCTCCTGGCAATGTCTTCATGTTCGGCCAGATCTTCTTTCCTGGATAGATTATCGTTCCCACTCCTAGCTTTGCTCCATCACCGATGATCGTTCCGAACTTCTTCCTCCCAGTATCCACTAGAGTGTCTTTTACTTTAGTCTTTACATTATCACCATCATGTCTTAGATTAGCAACGATCGTTCCCGCTCCCAAATTACAATTCTCCCCAATGATCGAATCTCCTACATAAGACAAATGCTTGATATTCGTATTCTTCCCTACTATTGACCGATTTATTTCTACCGACTGCCCTATCTCGACATCATCTTCAAGAGAAGTCCCGCTCCTGATATAGCAATTAGGTCCTATGATACAATTCTTCCCGATATAGACAGGTCCTTCGATATATGCCCCGCCCTTGATAAGAGCTCCCTCATCGATCAATACATTCCCCTTGATCGTGGCATTACTTTCTATCGTGTGCTTCGTATTAGGAAAACTACTTCTTATACCTTCGAACAAGTGCTCAAAACTATTAAGGATATCCCATGGATAGGAAGCAGGAAACCAATTATTAGCAATGTAATAATAGACCTCCTCCCTATTGATCAGATTCTTGAGGAAATCAGTGAATTCATATTCCCCCCTGGAAGATTTTTCCACCTTATAAGTGAATATCTCCTTCGAGACATAATACATTCCTGTATTGACTAGATCAGAAGTCGGTTTCTTAGGTTTTTCAACGATATCCTTTATCAAGTTCCCCTCTATGTTTATCACCCCGAAAGAAGAAGGATTATCATGTTTTTTCACTAGAACACTGGGGAAACTTGCTAAAAGACACTTTATATCATCACTGAAATAGAAATCATCACCATTCAATAATAAGAACCTATCCTTGATGAACTTCTTGCATAGCAACGCAGCTGAACCAGTGCCGTCTAAGCTCTCCTGGAAGATATAATTTATCTTGATTCCTTGATAATCATTGCCTAAGACCTCCTTTATCTGCTCCGCCTTGTAATTCACTATCAAGAACACCTCATCGACTATCCCCTTAAGCTGCTCCAGATTATGCTCAAGTATTGATTTTCCAAATAAAGAAAATAAAGGCTTTGGCTTTGTCAATGAAAGCGGATAGAATCTTGTACCATTTCCAGCTGCTAAAATTATTGCTTGCATTT
>JAQWEU010000071.1 GCA_028704755.1 Minisyncoccota bacterium
TGGCACTGTCGTCTACAATGACAATGGTAATGCTTTCATCGATACAGGACTGACTACGAATACCCAATACTGCTATGCTGCCTATGCTACGGATAATACTGAATATACTGAACCTGTTACTGGATGTGCTACTACTATTTCTACAGGATTAGTCTTCGATCAGACTACTGATGGTAACTATATCATTGATAAATTTACTCTACCAATAGGAGGTTCTACTTCTTCTCTTACTTGGAATGTTCCTAATGGGGTGACTCAAGTAGAATATCTTGTTGTTGGTGGTGGAGGTGGTGGAGCATCTGGAGTTGATTATGGATATGGAGGCGGAGGTGGTGGAGGAGTGACTAAAGGAATTTCGAGTGTTTCTGGTTCAATATCGATTATAGTTGGTGCGGGAGGATCAGCCGATGCAGATGGAGCTAATTCATATTTTTCTTCATTTTCAGCAACAGGAGGAAAAAAAGGGGTTGGAACAACAGGTGGAGCATCTGGCAATGGTAATTCAGGGGCGGGATTAAATAACTCATATTGGGGAGGCGGAGGTGGTGGAGCAGGTTTTTCAGGATCTAATGCTACTGGTGGTGATGGAATTACTTCAGATATTACTAGTACTTCGGCTTATTATGGTGGCGGCGGCGGAGGCGGGACTCAAGCATGGGGTAATGGTGGTCCAGGAGGTCAAGGGGGTGGTGGCGCAGGCAGAATACAGACTATGTCAATCTATGCAACAGTTGGAACTAATGGATTAGGCGGTGGAGGAGGAGGAGATTATAGAGATGGGGCAGGGGGAGCTGTTGGTGGTTCTGGGGTTGTAATTATTCGATACATGAATCCTTCAGCTATTGTTGATGGTGAATGTGGAACTGCGAGCAACATCGAACACGCTTCAATTCCAACGACTCATCTTTGCTCGGCCGGAATAGTCGGTTCTGTTACTGGAGACGGAGTTCCATATTCATGGACTTGTAGTGGGCAGAATGGAGGAATTACAGCGAATTGTGAAGCTACTAAGGTTGGTTGGATTAATACTGGATTAGGGTTTTATATCATGAAGTATGAGGCAAGGAATATTAGTAATGTTGCTACTTCGATTACGTCCGGTACTCCCTGGGTCAGTATTACTCAAACTGCAGCTGCTTTTGCCTGTTCTTCCT
Source organism: Minisyncoccota bacterium (assembly GCA_028704755.1). Lineage (GTDB taxonomy): Bacteria > Patescibacteriota > Minisyncoccia > Minisyncoccales > Minisyncoccaceae > Minisyncoccus. The sequence goes on from JAQWEU010000071.1 coordinate 1,155, forward strand.
TAGGTTCTGGCTATCATTTAATTACTAATGCTGAATGGACATCTTTAGCGAGAAATATTGATTCAGTCGCTTCAAATTGGAGTAGCGGAATAGTCGGTTCCGGTTATCTTTCTAGAGGGTATTCTGCTAGTGTTACTAATGGAGGAGATTCTTTTACAAATAGTCAGATTGCTCCATATACTGGGATTGGATACGAATATAATAATGGAGCAAATACAGTCGGAGCTTCTGGAGATTTTAAATTTAAGAGGATTCATACTTTATCTACTGGAAAAGTAATTTGGGATTTGGCTGGTAATGTTTGGGAATGGAATAATAATATCTGTATGCAAGGGTCAGGATTGGGTAATTGGTATAATGCTTCTTCGGCAGAGTGGAATGATTCTAATCTTGATGATTATGAAAGAACGGTATCTGGACCTAGTTCTTTTACTTCCATTCAAAATGTTGGAAAATATCTTGGATGTACTGCTAATGGAAATGGATTACTTCGTGGAGGGAAGTGGTACGATGGCCTTAATTCTGGACCTTTTGCTTTGAATTTACATAATTCTATTTCATATTCCGGTACGGATGTTGGTTTTCGTTGTGCTAGGTAATTTTGATGGTTTGCAAAACTAATAATATTTTAAAATGATAAATATCAATTAATAAAATTAAAAAATGAAATTTAAAGCATTTACATTAATAGAATTATTAGTAGTCATAGCCATCATCGGTATCCTGGCTGGTTTCATCATCGTTTCCATGGGTGGAGCTCAAGGGGCAGCGAGTGATGCGAGGAGGAAGGCTGATATCAACCAGCTATCCAAGGCTATCATGATATACAAGACTAATAATCCTGATACGCCGTTACTGATAGACGCAGATGGATGCAATATCGGAAGCGATTGCAGTCCTGATGAGATATTCGGCAGTGCTTCAGTACTGCGTGATCCTAATGGTTCATATTATTCATACGAATCTGCTGATGGAGTAGATTTCACCATCACTTCCAGATTATCCAATACTAATAACTATTCCTTTGATTCTTCTAGTGGAAAGTATACTGAGGAATCTGCGGCGGTTCCGATTGATGGAGTCTGTGGTGGAGATAATGAGACAGTAGTTCTTAATTCGCCTTCAGATTTGTGCCTTTCTGGGACTCCTAGTGCTGTATCGACTGATAATTCCTTGTTATTAATGCATATGGATGGTACTGATAATGGAACTATTTTTAATGAACAAACCGGGAAGACTATAACAAGGCATGGAGATACAAAAACGGTTTCTGCGATAAAGAAATTTGGAACAGCATCAGCATATTTTGATGGAAGCGGTGATTACTTATCATTTTTGAATGAAAATGTTTTTGCATATGGATCTAATGATTTTACCGTTGAATTTTTTATAAAACGAGTCCCTGCTTCTGGTTGGAGGCGAATAATGGGGTTGAATCCTTCTGGTTTTGGAGTTGATGCTAATACAGTATTCTGTATTAGACATGGTTATAATAGTGGAAGTATATTGGGTTACATTGCCGGAACTACTTCTTGGTCTAATGATTGTCAATCAGTAATGAACCCTGCTAGCGGTACTAATGATTGGCAACATATGGCATTCGTTAGAAAAGGTACTTCTTTTATGGCTTTTACTGATGGAGTTTTGACATATTCTTATAATGTAGGTACAGAGTCATTGAAATATGCAAATGCTACTTATCCATGGGTAATAGGAGGATGGAGTCTATCAGATACTTCTGAGAATGGAAATTTTTACATGGATGAATTAAGGATTTCTAATGTTGCCAGATATGATCAAGCATTTGCTCCTTTAAGTAAACCTTTTTATTATTGGAATTGGACATGCGGTGGGGCCAATGGAGGAAGTGCTGTAAGTTGTGGTGCAGATAAATATCAATAAATTGTGTTTATTTTTGGAATTCTTAGTTCTTGTGGGTAAACGTTGAGTAATATTGTAAGATATGTTTTTTATTGTTAATATATCCGTATATGCAAAGAAGAGGCTTCACTCTTATTGAACTAATTATCGTCATAGCCATCATTGGTATCCTGGCTGGTTTTATCATTGCCGGCCTCTCTGGTAGCCGTTCAGCAGCGAATGATGCTGTGAGGAAGAACGATATCAGCAATCTCTACAAGAGCATAATAGGGAAGCAGACTATGGAAGATATGTCTTATCCTGATATCACTTCTACTATCGAACCAG
>JAQWEU010000072.1 GCA_028704755.1 Minisyncoccota bacterium
CAGGCTCTATCACCCTGACATGGAATCCAGGAGCCTTATCCACTCATACCATCATCAGGAGGATGGATAACACTCCTCCTAGTACCAATGCTCCTCAAGCTATGACTGACGGAGTACAGGTATACAATGAGAGAAATGACAAGGATGGACAGGACCCGACAGACACCCATACCTATACTGATACAGGACTAGGAGAGAATATCATCTATTGCTACAGTGCCTGGGCTTATGATGAGAGGACTGATATGTACTCGAATGGCTTCGTCCTCGCTTGTGGAGGAATACCTCCATCTGATCCTTCAGGACTATCCATATCCAGCACTACTAATTCATTCACCTTATCATTTACCAAAGGAAGTGCTAGTAATACTGTCATCAGGAGAAGCATCAATACTGCTCCTACTACTATCGAAGAAGGAACCGCTGTCTATAACAGTACTGGTTCTTCCTTTACTGACAGTGATCCTACTCTCACCAAGAACACTACTTATTGCTATTCCATCTGGTCATACAATCCTAGTACTGCAGCCCTCTCTGCCAATCCTGTTTCCGGATGCGGAACCCTGTCCAATATGGCAAGTCCTACTGATCTCACTTTCCCTACAGTAGCCTACAATTCCATCATCCTTAACTGGACACCTGGAACAGGTTCTACCAAGACATACATCGTCAGGAAGCAGGGAAGCATCCCTGCGAACAAGGATGATGGCACTGTTATCTATAACGACTCTGGTAATGCTTTCATCGATACAGGACTGACTGACAATACCCAGTATTGTTATGCTCTCTATGGAACGGATGATACTGAATATACGGAACCAATCACTGGATGCCAGACTACTCAGAATGCCTGGGTGTCAGGATATAACTACAGCAAGTCACATACTATCACTGGTTCTACTGCTGGAACTCAGACAGACTATCAGATGATGTTCAAGATATACAGGACTACTGGAACTGATTCAGGTAACACTGTATATGTAGGACCTAAGATAGACGCGACTTACAAGGATATCTATTTCACTGCTGCTGACAAAGTAACACCTCTATCTTATTGGATAGAATCATATGACTCTACCTATGCCACTGTCTGGGTGAAGATACCTAGTATTCCTGCTAATCCTAGTACTACCACTATCTATTTGTATTATGGTAATCCAAGTGCCACTTCGACTTCTAATGGAGAAAATACTTTCGAATTTTTCGATGATTTTGAGGGAACATCAATAAATTCCTCTAAATGGGGACACTATACTTCTGGAACAGTCACAACAAATATAAGCAGTTCGATAGCAACTTTTACAACAGGATCTTCTGGTGCGTATAATTATATTAGAAGTAATAATACTGTTGCACATATTCCTACTAATAGAGCAATCAGAGCAAGAGCAAGAACAGCTCATTTTAGCCAGAGTTCGAGTCCATACTATCAAGAATACATATATCTTATCGGAGGAGCAGGAATTTATTCTTCTTTGTTTTTTTCATATGATTCTGGTTATGGAAAATATTTTGCATCAAATAATGGTTCAGGGTGGGTCCTTTCAGGACAGATCAGTGGATGGTCTGCTGGCGTTTGGCATACGTATGAATTGAAAAGGAATGCTTCGGTTAGTCTAATAAAAACCGTTGATGATGCGAATACACAAACTGCAACAAGTGGGATTTTTTCTAGTAATTCATATATCGCGATTCAGACAGGAGGAACTGGATCTACTTCTGGGTGTAGTCAATCCTATGACTGGGTATTGGTTCGTAAATATATTTCCTCTGAACCCTCTCATTCTTCATGGGGAGAGGAATCAGATCTTTCCTTGTCATTGTTTAGCAAGAAGAAAGAGATTGCTATAAATAACCCGACAGGGACAACCCTAACTGATTATCAAGTATTGATTAATTTTGATAAGAGTACGATGACTAGTATTAAAGAAAATCTTGATGATTTAAGGTTTGGTTCTGCTGATGGAGAATCCCAATATCCATATTGGATCGAATCAGTATCTGGGAATATTGCTAAAGTATGGGTCAGGATCCCAGTCATTTCCGCGAATACGACAACTTCTATTTTTATGTTTTATGCAAATGAAAATGCTTCTTCTATTAGTAATGGAGATTTAGTCTTTGATTTTTTTGATGGATTTTCAGATAGTAGCTTGAATTTGAATAAATGGCTCATTGAATACTCCAAAGGTTCTTATGCGATTTCAGGCGGTATTATGACTGTTACTGGAGGAACTTCGAGCAATTATTATGAGAGCATTAGGTCCAATCAGTCATGGGTCCCTCAGTCATATGTATTTGAGACATATTTTAAGTATGGAACAGATACTACTTCTGGCAACAATCTCGAAGCGGTCGGGTATTCCGGAGCTAACAATCAATTTAATATAAAGCATGATTACGGTGGGAAATATTATGCAACAATAAAAGACGGAGCCACACAGTATACAACAAGAGGGAATTACTTCACGAATTATTCTAAGCTCTCATTGGTCTCTCCCTCGGCCTCTTCCGCTCAGTTCTATGTCAATGATGTTCTAGTCAATACTAATAATTCCAATGTACCGATTAGTTCTATGAATGTTATTCTTACTGCTGCATATAGTGAAGTTTCAAAAGTATATGTTGATTGGGTTTTGATTAGAAAATATAGTCCAGTCCAATTAGATATATCTATTGGTGCTGAATTATAGTAGAAGTTTTGAATTTTAATTATTTATGATAGAATAGTATTAATATGAATCAAAGAAGAGGCTTCACTCTCATCGAACTCTTGATCGTCATAGCCATCATCGGTATCCTGGCTGGTTTCATCATCGCAGGATTATCCGGTAGCCGTTCAGCAGCGAATGATGCTGTGAGGAAGAACGATATCAGCAATCTCTACAAGAGCATAATAGGGAAGCAGGCTATGGAAGATATGTCCTATCCTGATATCACTTCTACTATAGAACCAGGGAAGACCAATACGGGTCTCCAGTCATTCATAGACCAGTTCCTCAAGACTACTCCATATGATCCGAGTCCTACGAAAGCCTATCTCTACAAGGGTAATGGAACTGATTTCTCTGTCGCAGCAGTCCTGGATGACGGATCATGCTTCATCAAGTCTACAGGAGCCAATCTCTTCGGTTCTGATACTGTCTGCAATACCTATTCCTCAGGAGGAATAGGACTGGTCCAGA
>JAQWEU010000032.1 GCA_028704755.1 Minisyncoccota bacterium
GGTTTCTGATTGGAAACCTCCAGTCAATCATCCTTGGAGAAAGTTCAAGATTGATGAAAGGATAAATAGCAAGGTATGACATTTCTAAATAGCTCAGAGGTATGACATTTCTAAATAGCCTTTACAATTTTAGGGGATTAGATTGACAATATCCATAAGTTGAATTAATATTTAATAGGTATCTTGAAAGATACATAAGGAACTGAGACATGATTAGTTATAATGAGCTTGCCCAAAGAATAGGTATCGCAAACCCACGCGATAAGATCGTTAACAAACGAACACCCCCACCGAGCAATTCGGCTGCCATGGTTGCATATCGTGCCCACAAGGGTAAGCAGAAACTCCAAGATCTTAAGATTGGAGACAGTGAAAATTAAATACCTTTTTCGAAAGGTCTTTTTTTATTGACAATTTCAGTTTTTAGTATAATATCATACATAGTTCATTGGTGGTTTCAATGAAGTCTAAAAAGAACCAAATTACTCGACGGAAACTCAAAAAAAGTTGGTCAGCTATAAAAAGACAAGGGGCAAACAGCCCACACACCGAGTACACTCTTTTACCTACATACTTGAATTAATATATTCAAGTTTTTTTTATTATGAAAAAATGCTATAATCATGTTATGGAAAATATACGAGAAACTGAAATACGAAAAAACCTATTGACCGGAGATTGGTCAATCGTTGCACCATCACGAGCCTTAAGGATGAGATTGGTCAAACCTGAATGTCCTTTCTGTAATCTCAATGATCAGGAGAAGCCAGTATTGATCTATAACAATGGAAAAATCGTGACCAGTCCCGATAAATGGACGACCCTAGTAATTCCTAATAAATTTCCTGTATTCGATCTGGGCATCCATCCATCCAAGAGTATTTCTGGTGACTATGAATATATAAAATCAAAAGGATATCACGACCTAGTGATAACGGATGACCATGATAAGGATATTCCGGAATTACCAATCAAACATACAAAGGAATTATTGAGCGCTTACCAGGATAGGATATTGACCTATAAGAAAGAGGATTTCGTGAATTACATCTTCGTGTTCAAGAATCATGGAACTAATGCAGGGGCCAGTCAGAAACACCCACATTCTCAGATAATCACCCTGCCTTTTATCGATAGAGAATTGGAAGCCATTATCAATGAGTCGAAGAATTACCATAGGAAGAATAATAAGTGTCTTCATTGCAAGATAATCGAGGATGAGATTTCTGAAGGCAAGAGAATATTATTTGAGAATGAATCATTCATCGCCTATATCCCTTTTGCACCTAAGTTCATATTCCAGGTAATCGTGGCTCCTAAGGAACATGAGAGCCATTTCGAAGACATATCTGAGAAAGAAAAGGAGGACCTTGCTGAAGCCTTCAAATATATAACGAAGAGGTATAAGAAAAAATTGAACGACCCTTCTTATAACTATTATTTACATAATTCTCCTTGTGATAAGAAGAATTATGATTATTTCCATTGGTATTTTGCATTCATGCCAAGGCTAGGATACCTTGCTGGGTTCGAAATCAGTGCCAATATGGAAATAATTTCGCAATATCCAGAAGATCAAGTAAAATTCTTAAAAAAATAATATGAAAAAACTAATCATCGCTAACTGGAAGTGTAATCCAGAAAAGATAATCGAAGGGATGAAGATACTGAATTCTCTCAAGGGCTTGGTAGATGGAAAGAATAAGGTGGTTATCTGTCCGCCATCTGTGTTCTTAGGGCAATTTTTGGCCGATTTCGGACAAGATTTCACTTTTGGAGTACAGAATTGCTACTTCGAACAAAAAGGCGCTTATACGGGCGAAATATCGCCAAAAATGATACAAAGTATCGGAGCAAAATACGTCATAATCGGTCATTCAGAAAGAAGATCAATTTTCAAGGAGAATGATGATGAGATAAATAAGAAATTATCATTGATCCTGAATGAAACAAATCTTATTCCTGTACTATGTATCGGTGAGAATAGGGAAGAGAGGGAGGCAGAGAAAACTTATCAAGTCATTGCTAGGCAATTAATGAACTGTTTGGACAATATACCAAAGGAAAAGCTGAATAAGATCGTCATTGCTTATGAGCCAGTGTGGGCTATCGGAACAGGAATATATGCCACTGAAGATAAGATAATCGATGCTAGGAACAGTATAGTAAAAATATTGTGCGACATTTATGATAAGTCAATTGAGAATAAAATCAATATAATATATGGAGGGAGTGTCAATAAGGAGAATATCGATATGGTAATCAATGGATGCAAGATGGATGGTGTCCTTGTGGGGGGCGCATCCCTCAAGCCCAAGGATTTTATTCTTATATGTAATATTTAGTAAACGATCTGCTAGTAATAGCAGATTTTTTCATAAAAAAATACGCCTTATTGGCGATATCTAGTCAAATGATCAATAATGAGAATATCGAACTTTTCGACTGTGTCGTAGTCCACTAATCCAAGTAAAACTTGGACTTACCGAACTCTTAACTGATGACTTGTCAAAGATTTGAATCTCTACGACATGAGAATCCTTCGCTCTCATGCAGCTGATGATAGCCTCAGCTGAAACCCTTGCGTTTTTTTCCATTATTAATACCTCTGACTCTTCCTAAAGAGCCAATGTGTAATATAGCATTTATACTATAAATAGTCAATTATTTTAATGAAAAAGAGTATAATAAAATACTCTTTAAAACCTCTTTATTCTTAAAAGTTAATCCTTAAGATCCTTTCCACTATGAAATTCGCGATGGACATCTCTTAGCTTCTTATTCGTTACATGGGTATATATCTGCGTAGTAGCAATATTCCTATGCCCAAGAAATTCTTGGATGATCCTTAAGTCAACCCCTTGATTCAATAGATCAGTGGCCATACTGTGCCTTAATGTATGTGGCGTAGTAAAGAATGGAACATTGGATAAGGTAGCATATCTCTTAACTAGTCTTTCTACAGACCTTGAGGTCAGTCTCGAGTCAGCATCCTTACGCCTCCTATAGTTTATAAATAAAGGCTTGTCTTCATCGTTCCTAGTACTCAGATACTTCTTGAGCCAACCCAGACATCTCTCAGAGAAGTAAACAGTCCTAGGATGCTTTCCTTTACCTATGACAGTAATTTCTAAATCTTCCTTATTTTCTATATTATTGAATTGCTCCTTATTCAAAGCTACCAATTCAGCGATTCTTAATCCAGTTGAGAATAATGACTCCAATATGGCACGATCCCTTAATCCGTCGTAGCTATTAATATCAGGAGCTAATAATAATTTTTCTATCTGTTCTAGGTTGAGGAATTTGATGGTTTTTTCGTTCTTAGCATCCTTAGGTAATTGTATCTTATCTGCAGGCAGAGAGATTATATCCTTGGCGGCAAAATAGCTCAATAGAGACCTTAAGGCTATGAGGTAATAGTTCTGGGTCAATTTAGACAATGTCTTATCGCTTAGGATATCTTTAAAGCGAGCCAAGTATAGACGATAAGCCCAAATATCCTCAGGCGTCAATTCATGAGGTTTTAGATTTTCTTTTTTTGTACGAATAAGCCAGTCGGAGAACTTCTTGAGGTAACGGCCGTAATTTTCCTGAGTCTTATTCGATAAGCCTCGTTCAACTTCACAATAATCTAAATAATCGGGAATATGCTTTATTATTGGTTTATTGGAATTTTCCATGTTTTTGCTTGATTTAGCGTTTTACCCCTTCCACAATGTCGCTTAACCTACATTGTACGACATTTAGGATATGGCTATATGTGGGCTTATTACGCCCCTTTTTATTACTTTTGCTCTGTTATTTATTATCCTGTTATAATCATTTTAATTTATTCACTACTAATAGTCAATACGCTCATAAAATCCTGATCAGTTAATATTGGAATATTTTATAACTTTTTCCTAGAAATATTTCAATTTGATTCGAGTATTTATACTACTAGTTTTCTTAGAAACGATTTTGTGACTTCGTTTTTCCCTCTGATCAGATACTTTGATGTTGTATTTAGTAACTTATGAATAATCTACTCAATCCTGCTCTATTATATAAAAACAGACCTAAATGATATGTTGATCAAATAGGCCTATTCTTGGAATTACTGATTACCTAACTACCCTTAAGCTTCAGACTGTTTCTCTTCAAATACTGACTATTTACAAAAATTGATATTATTTTATAATATTTACAAGAGCATTCCCTATTCATAGAGTGATTTTATAATCCATCCTTAAATATTATTTAAACTTATTTAGAGCTTCAATAAGTAAATGAACTGTAGTTGATGGATTTTTGCTTGAAAAAGAAACATTGCCCATATATTGATTAATTAATCTTTTTGCATTTCTTATGGCAGAAGATTCTTTATTACATATTAATGAATATATATTCATCTCCTTACAATATTTTTCTACTTTATTACTAGTAATTTTTTTTAAATGTTCGGTTAATTTGCTATTATACTCTTTTCTACTTATTGCCACATCTAAGGGGATAAAATGTAACAAAAACCACAATTCAAAACTTTCATTTGAATAAGCTACTTTTATATTATTTGCTTTTGCCTTATTAATAGCATCATCAAATCTATTTCGCCCTCCAGCCTTATCAAAACTATCCTTATCAAAAACAACCCAGCAATCATCAATACTTAGATCTATTCCTTCTTTTTCAATATAACTAATTGCATAATCCACAAGGCTTAAAGTATTAAACGCCTTGCCTTTTATTTCTATCTTAATTCCTTTTCGCCTAATGCTTTCTTCAATTTCTTTACTTTTTGATGTAAAATAATTAGGTTCTGTCTCTGTACCTTCAGTAAGTATAACTATTTTTTTCTTTTCTTTAAGAGTACTTTTTTTTCGATTAAATCTGCTTGACATATATTTATCTTATAAATCAATAAATGGTACTGCACCAAACCTACCTTCAAGATACTTTTTAGAAAACTCCATCTCATTCCTTATACTTTTAAATTCGAGTAATGAAAAAAACTTAGCGCTACCAAACTTGTTTTTTTCTGTAAACCAAAACTGTTCCCTATATAAATCTTTATATGATAATAAGCTTGTATCGTGAGTAGTTACTACTAATTGGGCATTTTTTGAATTATTTTTCTCAAATAAATCTATAATGAGTTTAGTTAAAAATGGATGAAGACTGTTGTCGAATTCATCAATAAATAAAACTCGTCCATTTGCAAGCGTATCAAAAATAGGACCAAGAATATCAAAAAATTTTTGGGTTCCAATAGATTCGTTTTCAAAACCAAACTTAATAGTTCCATTTTTTTTACCATTTAAGTCGAACCTGTTATGAACAAAAGACACTCTTCCATTATCTAAAATTATATCATCTATGCAAAAATCAGCTTTTTTTAAATAATCCAAAATCATATTTTTATTTACAGTATCTTGAATGAATCCCATAGTGTATCCACGATATCCACTATTAGTGCCTTTAATAATATTAATATCCTTAAAACCACCTACAATCTTCATGGCAAGGCTATTATTCCACTCAGAGGCAGCTTTTAAAAATAAAGCGTCATCTCTTGTCTTGGTATCAAAAACGTCTTTACTTTTTTTAAAATCAAAATAGACTTTTATCTCTTGCCTAACTCTTTTGAAGTAATATTTTTCTTCTTTACTTGAAATAATTTCCGATAAGTTTTCTGTTATAATCTTAGTATCTAAAAAAGAAAAATTGTAGCGAAAAATCTTATTATCTATAGAAAATATAGCTTCAAGAAAAATTGGATTCTTATCTTGATTACTACTTTGATCAGTAAGTAAAAACGGTGTGTATGCACATCCAAGCACCTCTAAATTTTTTTCCATCAAAGGATCTTGTGATATATTATAAACTATTCGATTTCTTAATGCTAAAACGGCTTCCAATAATGAAGTTTTTCCAGAAGCATTTGGTCCATAAATTAAAGATGTCTTTAAAATATTCTCACCGCTTTCTTCAAAAGTGTGCCCACTTTTACGAGCAATCATAGAAAAAGTAACTTTTTCTTTAAAGATTTTGAAATTTTCTACAGAAAATTCAAGAAATGAAATTTTCATATTTTGTATTTTTTAAACATAAATATAATTTATCTTATACTATTATATTGAATAATACAAGCTATTTTGTAAAATAATTACAAAAAATTATTCTTATGTTACAAAAATGGTGGAAACCATTTTTGTAAAATTATCTTATGCTTCCTTATAACTTTTCATCGATAATGAATTCAATACTACGCTCAGAGAAGACATGGCCATAGCCATAGCAGCTAGAGCTGGGTTCAAGAGCCATCCAGTGAATGGATAGAACAATCCTGCAGCAACTGAGACTCCTAATAGGTTGTAGAAGAAGGCCCAGAAGAGGTTCTGTTTTATCTTCATCACTGAATACTTACCGAGGTCGAACAAGGAGACCAAGCTCTTGAGATCGTTATCCATCAGGACGACTTCCCCGGCTTCTATGGTAATGTCTGACCCTGAAGACATGACGATTCCAAGGTCTGATTGGACTAGGGCTGGAGCATCATTGACCCCATCCCCTACCATCGATACGATATTTCCTTGATCATGTATTTTCTTGATGATCTCTGCTTTTTCATGAGGCAAGACCCTGCTATAGATGTCATCTATTCCTACGTCCTTCCCTATTCCAGAGGCGACTTCTTCATTGTCTCCGGTGATCATTCCGACTCTCATACCTTTTTTCTTCAATATGGAGACTACTTCCTTAGCTTCATCCCTGACGGTATCCTTGATACCGATACATCCTATTACCACTCCTTCAGAGGATAAGAACATAGTAGTGGCTCCTTTCTTCTTGAAGCTACTATAATCATCGATGAATCTTCCTAGATCTGACTTGATATCGAGGATGAGTGGATATGATCCGAAGACATATTTCTTTCCATCTATCACTCCTTCGATACCTCTTCCTATCAGAGCTTTGAATCCATCTACTTTAATATTCTTCATTCCCATGTCCTTAGCCATTGCGATTATGGGGATAGCAAGAGAGTGTTCTGACATGTACTCAAGAGATGATACGAGCTGGATGAATTTCTTCTCATCCATATCAGTCGAAGTCCCTATGATCTTGGGATCTCCCTTGGTCAAGGTTCCTGTCTTATCGAATAATATATAGTTTACCTTGCTAGCGCTCTCTAGTGCCTTACCGCTCTTTATCAATATTCCATTCTTGACCCCTAATCCTATTCCCATTATGACAGCTGTCGGAGTCGCTAGGCCTAGAGTACATGGACAAGCTATTATCAGGACTGAGACGAAAATGGTCAGGATGAAGAATATGTCCTTTCCGACGAAGAGCCAAGCTAATGAAGACATTATTGCTATGGTCACTATGGTTGGGACGAAATAGAAAGCAGCTCTATCGGCTAGTAATTGCATCGGGGCTTTTGAAGATGAAGCTTCCTGCATCACCCTTATGATCTTCGATAATATCGAATCCTGTCCTACGTTGGTCGTTTCTACTCTCAGGGAACCGTTCAGATTCATCGTTCCTCCGATCACCTTGCTTCCGATTGATTTATCGACAGGAATACTCTCACCGGTTATGATCTTCTCGTCTATGGCTGAAACGCCATCGATGACCATGCCATCTACGGGAACCTTCTCTCCAGGAAGGATCATGATGATATCACCTTTTTTCAATGTCTTAACATCTACTACCTTCCTGTCGTTACCGACTATCAGATTAGCTGTCGATGGCTGTAATCTCATCATCTCTTTCAATGAATCGTTGGTCTTCTCCTTGGCTGAGTGCTCAAGGAGTTTTCCTAAGGAGATGAAGATCAGGATCATTATGGTACTTTCGAAATACAGAGCACCTGATTTGATCGTCGGATAGAACCATAAGATGCATGTTATGGCGATACTATAGAAGTATGCAGCGAAGGTTCCTATTTCTATCAAGGAATCCATGTTCGGATCCCTGTTCATTATCTTCTTGAATCCGGATGCATATATGTTCGAATTTATGACGATTATTATGGTGGCTAGGATGAACTGTATCAAGGCTGCATATCGCATATCGATGAAGTCTGTCGGGAGAGAAAATAGTTTCATCAATGAAAAGATGATGACTGGTAATCCTAGACCCAGAGAGAGGAAAAAGTTCTTCTTCAGTTTCTTGAGCTCTTTCTTGCTGTCTTCGACAAAGTCATGAGAGTCATTATCTATTAGAGTGCTTTCGTAACCGAACGAGACTATCTGATCATTGATATATTCTAATGAGACTTTCTTCTCATCGAATTCCAAGGCTAATAATCCGTTCGTAAAATTAACATCAGCAGTAATAACGCCATTGATCTTCCTGATCTTATTCTCTAGTCCAGAAGCACATGAGGTGCAGGACATTCCATTAATCTTGATTAGTATTTTCATATTCTAATTCATTATCGTTGCTTTATATGTCTTAAAGACTTCTTGGGCTAATATTGTTTCCTTGCTGACAATAGTAGGATCGTAATCTATGTTGAACTTATTAGGAGATGTGAATCTTACATCCTTCACTCCGTCCAGTTTCTGCAAGTCATCAGTCACGAGGAATGCATGCCCCTCACAAGGAAGAGCTACTGCAATATCCAAGGAATTGGTAGTATAGGGATTGGTTTGTATCGTATTATTATCGCTTACTTTTTCCACTTTGATATTGCCCATCATCGGCATGACATACTCAAAGAATAGTAGATTGACTACGATCACGGTCGAGAAAAGGATCAAGAGATAATTCCTTTTCCTTACTATTCCTTCATAGGAGAGATTATCTGTCTTTCTCAGATATATCATTGCGGATATGAGGGCGAATACGAATGATACGCCGATCAATAGCGGTAGGAAGTATGGAAGCAACATGAACTGTCTCATGAACTGTGAAGCCGTAGTCGCTCCTATTACTGATAAGACCACGAACAGGATGCAGAATGAATGAGGAATTATCCCGTATAGTATTCCTGAAAACAGGCTCTCATTTTTTTTATCGGAACGATCATTGTCTCTTTGGCAGCAATCGTTCTTCTTGATATTCTTTTCTTCCATATTATTTTGACATCTTAGTGACTTTTAATATCTCGGCTATCATCTCATCCTTTTTTGCATCACTACTTGAAGACATGGCATCCTTAAAACAGGAACCTAGATGATTTTCCATGATTGTCTGATTAGCTGATTTAAGCAGGCCGATCACTGCAAGATTCTGCTGCATTATCTTGATGCAGTATTCATCGCTCTCGGTCATCTTGATTATCTTATCCAAGGAACTCCTTGCTTTCTTGAAACTGATCAATGCTTTTTGTTTTTTGTTTTCCATATTTTTTTGATATTATTATACCTATACCCTAGGTACAGGTATAATATACCCGTAATCATCATTTGTCAAATCAGTGAAATAAAAGGAGCTGCATGTTGTGCAGCTCACGTATTATATAATTATTTTAAACACTTCATTCATTATTGAGGAGTGAGGTAACGAATAATTACCGTCCCCGAACCCCCTCTTCCTGCTAAAAATCGCCACTCAGTTGCACTTTGTCCAACTCCACCACCACCTCCTCCAAGGCCATCAGACCCATCACTTCCAGGACCATCTGGAGACCCGTTACCACCGCCACCAACTCCACCAGATCCAGCTCCAAGATTTCGACCACAACACATATCTCCTCCTCCTCCACCACCGCCAGCATAATATGTAGCCACGCCTGTAATTGCAATCGATAATCCTGCACCTCCATTACCACTCGCACTTGGACTAGCAGTAACACTGCCTCCTGCATTAGCAGCACCTCCACCACCAGAAGAGGGATATTTCCCACTATAATAACCAGCAGTTCCTCCATCATGGCCTTGCCCTACAATACCAGTACCCCTAAAGGATGCGGACGAAGCGCCTCTACCACTACCACCACCACTTCCTCCATTTAGTCCATTAGCATAACTTCCTCCTCCACCACCCATTGCAACAATATCTCCAAAAATTGAGTTTCCTCCATTAAAACCATCAATATTAGCAGAATAACCATAGCCGCCAGCACCGCCAGCCCCAACAGTTATAGTGTATTGATTATTTAATAAAAAATATCCTGAGCTATGTAGTAAACCGCCAGCACCACCTCCGCCAGAACCTCCACTACTTCCTCCTCCTCCACCGCCAGCAACTACAAGATATTCTACTTGTGTCACTCCTACTGGAACGGTCCATGTAGTAGTTCCTGTTACCGTACCAACTGAAGCTGTGTATTTATTAACCGTGTATGATCCATCAGTTGTCTCGACACATGTAAGTCCTCCTGCTGAGATACAAGCAGAAGCAGACTTACTAGCAGTGCAAGTAGGAGATGTTCCTCCGTTACTGCCACTACAAGTCCAAGAGACCGGAGTACCCGCTGTCGGAAAAGATGGAGTCGATGGAGAAGAAGAACCGATAGAACAGAACGTATTAGACCCATAACTGGTAACAGTAGTATAGAAAGCTCTATTAGCAGTGCCACATACTCCATCTACTGATTTATTGACCGTACAAGTATCACTATTAGTTCCTCCATTGATACCATTACACACCCAAGTCCAAGGACCTGTTCCTGAGACTGAAGAAGGATTACCTGCGGTACAATTAGCTGTAGGAGTATTATATGAATTAGTAGTTACTGGACATTGTCCGTTTATTGTCTGAAGAGTAGTCTGGCATCCAGTAACTGGTTCAGTATATTCAGTATCATCCGTACCATAGAGAGCATAACAATACTGGGTATTGTCAGTCAGTCCCGTATCGATGAAAGCATTGCCAGAGTCATTGTAGATATTAATGCCATCATCCTTGTTTGCAGGGATGCTTCCCTGCTTCCTGACGATGTATGTCTTGGTAGAACCTGTTCCAGGTGTCCAGTTAAGGATGATGGAATTGTAGGCTACTGTAGGGAAAGTGAGATCAGTAGGACTTGCCATATTGGACAGGGTTCCGCATCCGGAAACAGGATTGGCAGAGAGGGCTGCAGTACTAGGATTGTATGACCAGATGGAATAGCAATAAGTAGTGTTCTTGGTGAGAGTAGGATCACTGTCAGTAAAGGAAGAACCAGTACTGTTATAGACAGCGGTTCCTTCTTCGATAGTAGTAGGAGCAGTATTGATGCTTCTCCTGATGACAGTATTACTAGCACTTCCTTTGGTAAATGATAAGGTGAATGAATTAGTAGTGCTGGATATGGATAGTCCTGAAGGATCAGATGGAGGTATTCCTCCACAAGCGAGGACGAAGCCGTTCGAGTACATATCAGTCCTCTCATCATAAGCCCAGGCACTGTAGCAATAGATGATATTCTCTCCTAGTCCTGTATCAGTATAGGTATGGGTGTCTGTCGGGTCCTGTCCATCCTTGTCATTCCTCTCGTTGTATACCTGTACTCCGTCAGTCATAGCTTGAGGAGCATTGGTACTAGGAGGAGTGTTATCCATCCTCCTGATGATGGTATGAGTGGATAAGGCTCCTGGATTCCATGTCAGGGTGATAGAGCCTGTACCGTCAGGGTTCCTGACTGGAACAGTGGTAAAGCTAGGAGAAGTAGAGCCTCCAGAAGAAGTCCCTCCTCCGACACTAGGAGGATTACTGGATGCTGGTGGAGAATAGGAAGAAGGAGAAGAAGAGGAATAGCTTGAACTAGAAGAACCAGAAGAGAATCCTCCTGTACTAGTATTAGCAGAAGAACCAGGAGTACCTGGATTCGTCACTACGGTATTGTCATAGCTATAGGTCTTGCAGTAATAGTAATAATCTGGATTGGTAAGGGTTATCCTGTACTGGTTGTAGGCATTGTTGACTATGCTGACTATGGTTCCATGATCGAAGAGATAATCATCAGATGGAAGGGAGTTCTCATCTATTGCCAGGGCTGATTCGAGGCAGATGATGGCTGAAGAGACGTCAGTACTAGGAAGAGAGGAAAGGCTCGCTGGAATGGACCAGACGAGATCGAGATAGGTAGAACCATGGAGGAGGGAGAAGTTCTGGACCAGTCCTATTCCTCCTGAGGAATAGGTATTGCAGACACTTTCAGAACCGAAGAGATTGGTTCCTGTTGACTTGATGAAGCATGATCCGTCATCCAGGACTGCTGCGACAGAGAAATCAGTTCCATTGCCCTTGTAGAGATAGGCTTTCGTAGGACTCGGATCATAAGGGGTAGTCTTGAGGAACTGGTCTATGAATGACTGGAGAGTATTATTGGTCTTCCCTGGTTCTATAGTAGAAGTGATGTCAGGATAAGACATATCTTCCATAGCCTGCTTCCCTATTATGCTCTTGTAGAGATTGCTGATATCGTTCTTCCTCACAGCATCATTCGCTGCTGAACGGCTACCGGACAAGCCTGCAATAATGAAACCAGCCAGGATACCGATGATGGCTATGATAACGATAATTTCGATGAGAGTGAAGCCTCTTCTATTTTTCAGCATATTGAATATTAACTAGTACTTTATTTATTACTATTATCTTTAAAATTATAACACAAATATACTATATAATAAATTAGTAATCTATAGAATATTAATTAATACTCGTACGGAATAAGATATTCTCCTCGACTTTCTTCCTAGATTCTAGTTTGAAGTACCATAGTTTTTAGGGTCCATTCCGAGAGCAAAAACTTGATAAGGAGTTAAATAATTCAGTCTCTTTCTGGGGCGATTATTCAGCTTCTTAACAATCACATTTATCTCTCTTTGGTTTACTTTAGCAAAATCTGTTCCTTTGGGAAAGTACTGCCTGAATAGTCCGTTCCAATTCTCATTGCATCCTCTTTCCCAGGAATGATAAGCATTGGCAAAGTAGAAAGTGATCTTAGCTTTCTTTTCTGTTGATTCATATTCTGCGAATTCCGAACCATTATCACAAGTAATGGTCTTTTTCTTATCTCTCGGTATTTGTTTGAATACCTTAACAGTCTTATGCATCATTTCTTCAGCCTTCATGTCTTCAAGCTTTATTGCTTGGGCGTAACCAGAAACTCTTTCAACGAATGTCCCTACTCCGTTCTGTTTTTTCTTTCCAACAATACTATCTCCTTCCCAATGTCCGATAACGGTTTTTTCATCTACCTCTTTAGGACGATAA
>JAQWEU010000073.1 GCA_028704755.1 Minisyncoccota bacterium
GTTCCTTCATAGTATCCTGATTCATTCAAGGTCTTCTTCCCTACTATGCTCTTATAGATATTGGCTATGTCGTTCTTGCGGACTGAATCATAGGCAGCTGAACGGCTTCCACCGAGATTAGCGATGATAAAGGCAGCTAGGATACCGATGATGGCGATGACGATTACTAGCTCAATAAGAGTGAAAGCGTTTTTCTTCATTATAAAATATTAATAATAAAATATTATCTCCATAGCCTTTCTTAAAGATCGAATAGATTGAATTAATTATATACCTTATTCATGATTGTTCAATAAGCTAACAATCTCCTTGTTTAAAAATTACTTATTCAATGCTCTACCTAAAATAAAAATTACAATTCTATTTCTGCTAAATGACGAGATATCATAATTTCCTTGTCCCAACCCATTCCATGGTCCTCCTCGATCCAGATCGCGGAAAGCATAGTCTGGACAATGCCCCAATCAAGGATTCGTCGAGGATCAACATCCAATTCTTCAGATAATATTATGATCCTTGTCTTCAATAATTCCGTTAAGTTCTTCGACTGAATAATTCTTGATTGAGGATTCCTTAACATAACCGCACACTCATATTCAGTTTCCGCAATTATTCCTTTAGGATCTATTGCTATCCATTGTCCTCCTACTCCCTTAAGCACATTATCATGATGAAGATCTCCATGGACTAAGAACTCCTTCTTCATTGAAATGATTAAATGATCAGATAATATCTCTGCTCGTTCTATTAGATCCAATGGCAATGGTCCGTTTGAACCGTAACACCTCTCACGGTATCCCTTAAAACCTTTCATCCAATTGCTCACATGCGGAAAGTCGACATCATCAGAAAAAGAGCGATCCAGTCTCTTGATCACTCCTGCCAATATTTTAGTTGCTTGTATATCATCTACGAGTTCGCTCAATGGCTGCCCAGGTTCAACCCTTTCGATCAGCATCGCCATATTTTCAACATCGAAATCATACAATCTTACAATACCATCACCATCATATATCTTAAGGGCTTTTGCCTCTGTTAGAAATTCTTCATCATCAGGCAGTCCTATTTTTAGTACTGCCTTTTCTCCGTTTTCAAATTCGACAGGCACGACATAATTATATGAGAGATCAAAAGGCTCGCCGGCTTTGATATTCCACTTCTCTTCCATCTCCCCCACTATCTCAGGAATCCGTTTCAACCACTGCCTTCCTAATTCTCCTCGATCCCATGCATTTTGTTTAAAAGTATTTCCACTCATAGATAATTAACGGACATAGATATTCTTATAAGCCCATCCACTAGAATTATTATCAGTACAAGTAACTCCCGTAGATAATCCGCCTAAAACGCTAGAACTATTTCGACGCAAGATCACTTGAGCACTTTTTGTAGCATCTCCATTAGTCCCATTCCAAAAATTAACTGTTGTGCTATCGCATCGAGTTGTTATTCCATCAAAGGAATCTCCCGCACTCCCCCCCATACGTACTTGATTTCTAATGGTATCTACCCCTGCCGTAAAAGGAATAAGATTTGATCCCGGATTACGTGATTCGCTTCCAAATATCCCCCAACACGCATTAACATAATAAAAATCATAATCGGCTCGGATCTGGGTCCACGGAATAATATCCTTGAATAGAACTTGATAATACCTATCCGGACTACATCCTGACGGAGAAGATTTTTGAGTAGAGATTATTACCCCTCCATTGACATCAACACTCTTGATTGCGGTAATTAAATTAGCAGCCTCGCTCTGGATCATGCTAGCCGTTACGAGCATCCAACCTCCCTCATCATTTACCATATCACAATAAGCTTGGAACTTGTTTGAAGTGTCTCCTCCATCGGTATCAATCCAATAAGTCCCATTGCCTAACGACTTTCCAGCATCTAATATCGCCTTGCATGACACCAAAGGATTATTCACTGAAGAATCCAATAAGACCGATGTTTCGGTGCCCCAAGAAGAATACACAGGTTCTGGACTTACGTATTTAGCCAATAAGACATAATCAACATACGCACTACCAGCATACCAATGATTCAGAAAAATAGGCTGAGGAGAAGAATTAGCATTCGTATTCTGGACTATCAATGTATCATTATAATAAAGATAATTATTCGATATTCCATGATACACTTTGAAAAACTGATAGCTATCAATAGCTGGAGCACTTACATTATATGGCCCTCCAAAAAAATACCAATACTTATTATAACCAGGATGATCGATTCCACCCCCAGTACCTGCATAACCAAAGTTCAACCTATATTGCGATGTTAAATATGCACTCGTTATTACGCGAGTATTATCTACACTGAACGTATTCTTAGTCGATATATATGCCCCTGGGTTAGCACTTGCACTAAGAGTAACAGCCGAACCAGAAACAGAAACTGATCCCCCATTCGACGAATTATTCCATTTAGCAGAATTAAGAGAACTTCCCGTAAAATGATCAAAGAATATAAAAGTATTATCCCCATTAGAAGCCGATGTAGCACTAGGATTACCATAATATAAATATATAGTTTTCGTAGAAGGACTAGCAGGAATGTTAGGTATCTTCACCCAAGCAATAGCATAAGTAGAATCATATGGCTGGACCCAATATGACAAAGGAGTCACCTTATCAGAATCCGCAAAAATTATATCCTTATAAGTAGCATCTGCTTTAGAACCTACGTATACGGTATTACCTGAGTCCGTTCCAGTAGTCCTGTATATCTTGAACATCATCTGATAGTCTGTCTGAGTTCCAGCAGTAGAACCAGTGATAGTATGTGACTTGCTGTAGTTATATCCTGACACCCAGGCATTCTGAGTAGTCTGGCATCCAGTGATTGGTTCCGTATATTCAGTATCATCCGTTCCATAGAGAGCATAACAATACTGAGTATTATCAGTCAGTCCTGTATCGATGAAAGCATTACCAGAGTCGTTATAGATAACAGTGCCATCATCCTTGTTCGTAGGAATAGAACCCTGCTTCCTGACGATGTAGGTCTTGGTAGAACCTGTTCCAGGTGTCCAGTTAAGGATGATGGAATTGTAGGCTACTGTAGGGAAAGTGAGATTGGTAGGACTTGCCATATTGGACAGGGTTCCGCATC
>JAQWEU010000074.1 GCA_028704755.1 Minisyncoccota bacterium
TGGGAATACATATGGAACGATGAAAGACCTCATGCTTCCCTTGATTATCTTACTCCAAATGAATATTTAGACAAGGTAAAAGATACGAATATTTCCACCCAAAACTACATCAATTTACAAACTTAATATGTATCATATGTATCTGGACCTAGACATAGGTTCATGAGGATCATATGGATAATCATAAAAAAATCGCAGCCGTGATCTCTTAAAGCCTTACTATGCCCCTCCCCCGATAATGGCAATGCATATTATCTATCACAAGCCCCGTGCATAAAATATTGCCTGACATAATATTGATGTACATATCCAATAGATAATGTATAATGAGATTAAAAATGAAACATATCATTGAGTCTCAACAATTCGACCGCGAATCCATATCTAAATTATTCGAACTAGCCAGCTCGCTAGAAGGAAAAAATAGTGATTGCCTGAGAGGCAAGATCATGGCTTCTCTTTTCTATGAACCGAGTACTAGGACTCGGTTTTCTTTTGAATCAGCGATGCTCAGATTAGGAGGAAATATAATCACTACTGAGAATGCTAAGGAATTCTCTTCCGTTTCCAAGGGTGAAGCCCTAGAAGATACTATCAGGACGATAAACAAATATGTTGATGTGATAGTATTACGACATCACGAAGAAGGTTCTCTGAAAAGAGCCTCTTTAGTCTCTGATATTCCTATCATCAATGCAGGTGATGGATCGGGTCAACACCCTACCCAAGCACTCCTGGACCTGTATACCATAGAACGTGAACTCGGAAGAATCGATGGAGTGTCGATTGCAATGGTCGGTGACCTGAAGCATGGAAGGACGATTCATTCATTGTCCTATCTCTTGGGGAAGTATAGGGATATAAGGATATATTTCGTATCTCCTGAACAACTTAGGGTCGGAGAGAATGTAAAAGACTATCTAAGGAGACATAGTGTAAAGTATGAAGAGACCATGAGTCTGCACACTATCATATCAAAGGTTGATATCGTCTATCAGACAAGGATCCAAAAAGAAAGATTCACCTCTCTCGAAGAATATGAGAAGCATCGCGGATATTGCAAGATAGATCTGGAGATGTCAAAGGCGATGAAAGATGGATCCATCATCATGCATCCACTGCCACGAGTCGATGAAATATCTCCTGAAGTAGATAGCTCTCCAAAAGCTGCCTACTTCAAACAAGTACACTATGGATTGCTCATCAGGATGGCATTATTGAAAACGGTTTTGGAAGATTAAAATCATGTTAAGAACTCTTCCAGTCCTCTTCGTCGAATGAAATTAATAAAAAAGGATAATACTAAGCATATCATTCCAGGAGTTCCATATCATAAACTCCTCATTACTTTAAAATTCATCTTCCGCTCCAGCATCTTTTAATAATTTCTGCATATCTAAATTGTGCATTCTTTGAGCTATAACCAAAGCAGTGTCTTTGTTGTTATCTTTTCCGTTGAGATCAGCTCCTGCTAATATCAGCTCTTTCACTTCCTCCAAATAAATCCCTCTCTCTACAGCGTACATCAATGCTGTCCGTCCATATAATTCGTTTCTAAAGTTGATATCTATACCTGATTTTATTAACTCCTTAACAACACTTAAATGTTCCTTATATGAAGCAAAGCCGCTCAGATTATTATTTCCTTTGTCGTATTTCTTGAGAAGCTCTCCTTCGTAGGCTTCAGCGCCTAAAAAGAATGCATAAGTCAAGGCCGTCCCATTTTCATTATTTTCATTGATATTGGCCTTTTTTTTAATCAACTCCTTTACAATATCAGCCCAGCCATACTCTGATGCAATCATCAAGGCGGTTTCTTTTTCGGAATTCTTTGCATTGACATCTGCACTAGCACTTACCAACTCCTGGACTTTCTTCAAATTTCCCTTTTGAGTAAAATATAGTAATAGCTCGTTCTTCCTATTCTGAGTAAGATCTGAATATGAATCAGTATTTTTATCCTTTTTTATTTCAAACTTGCAGGTATCCTCATTAAATTGAATAGTGTATTGATATATCAGATGTGCCTCCTTATCGCCATATATATCTGTAATTTCTTTTAAGCAAAAACTATTATCCTTGCACTTATCTGCTGATTTGACCTCTTCTTCACTATAGAAAACCCATTTATAAATATTGATCTCCTTATTTGGCTTAAAAAATATCTCAACCTTACCCTTAGTCATTAAGTCGTAAAAATCTTGAACAGTTTCAATTGAGTCTTCTTTGAACTTACTCACAACGCCCCCTACTAAATTAGAAATTCCATATTCATCAAATTTTGACTGCAGAAATACATAAGAACGCTTATCTTTCTTACAGTCATAAAGATTAAATTCATCACTTACTTTTGAGTATAAATAATAATAGTCTTGCATAATAATATTCTTATCCTTATCAAGGACAATGAATTTTATGCCATCAGAATCCGTATATTGAACAACTAAATACTCATCAGAAGAATTAATAAATGAACCCTTAAAAATAAGACTATCTATATGAACTCCAGTCTTGTTGTGAATCTCTTTCTTCTCTTCCATGGAAATACTATTGTCTATCTGGGCAAGTTTCCCCTGAAGAATATTTGACGGTCTCTCCTGAAGGACTATCTTACTCATAACACATGTCTTGCAACCTCCATGAGAACCTTCTGCCCCCTTTTCACAGCTTAATAGAAAATACCTTGCGTAGTCATACTTATAATCATACTCCGTTCCACTATCTGGACAATAAGCCTGAGTCCAGAATTCAATTCTTTCTGGCTTATTAGATATTATCTCTGTAGCTTGAAATTTGACTAGATTAGCTTTATTGTTCAGCTGCCTATTCTTGATAAGATCAGTCAATATCGATACTATCTCCTGCCTATTACACCTCTTTAAATCTTGAAGGCTACACGCAGCATTGACTGGTTGAATCATAAAAAATCCTATAAAGAGGAAGATTATATATTTGTTTATATTCATTTAATTTTTTAATTATTATATTGACTACATTATACCAAACTAATCTCGGCCTAGCAATTTGATTGATATAAAAATAGGTACGGCTTTTTCCGTACCTATTCCTTAGAATAATATC
>JAQWEU010000075.1 GCA_028704755.1 Minisyncoccota bacterium
CTAAGTCCCAGATCGTTTTTCCATTAGCAAGATTATGGGTTCTTTTGAGAGAGAAATTATCAGGTAATACACAGGATCCTACTTGATTTGCTCCAGTATTACATTCATCACTTGATAATCCTGTTGTGGGAGCTACGGCAGTATTAGCAAATCCGTCAGAGGCATAAGTAGTACTAGCTGAATATCCTCTAGAAAGGACGCCAGAACCAACTGTGCCAGTACTCCAGTTAGAAGGTTGAGCAGCGAGGTGTCTTGCTAATGATGTCCATTCGGCATTGGTAATCAAGTGATAGCCAGAGCCAAGAGATTGACATTCATCAATAGAATCTGTCTGAGAGATGTCAACCCAGGGAGCACTAGAAGTAGTTGAAGTCGCAACTCCAGATACATCTCTAGCTTCATACTTCATAACGTAGAAACCAAGACCAGTATTAATCCATCCAGTCTTGGTGGCTTCACAGGAAGCTGTAGTTCCTCCGTTGAGACCAGTACAGGTCCAATTGTATGGAACTCCGTCTCCACTGACTTCACTAGCTGTTCCAGTAGAACAGAGGTTAGTTGTAGGAATAGAAGGATGTTCTTCTCCATTTGCAGTACCACATACTCCGTTACTAGCACTAGGATTGGTACTTGATTGAGAATAGGCACCTGTTGATGAATCAAAAGAATAGTAATCTCCTGTTGATAGAGTGGATAAAAGCGTGAAATCATTTCCATCTGAAGAACTGAAGGAATAGAATGAACCATTAGGATCCTTAAGGACATTAGCAGTACCGAAAATAGCAGAATCACAAGGAGTAGTACCTCCTCCGATAGTACAAGGAGTAGTAGGTAATGATACTTCTGGATTATTAACCTTGTATATCATTACTGCTTTTGCTAGCTGATTGAGATCTGCTTTTCTCCTAGCATCATTAGCTGACCCCTGAGCTCCTCCCATAGAGACGATGATGATACCGGCTAAGATACCGATGATGGCTATTACGACAAGGAGTTCAATGAGAGTAAAGGCTTTGTTTTGCATAAAAAAGGAATTAAAATTATATATACATTGTAAACAAAGAAAGAACACCTGTAAAGGTATTATCGATTGAGGAAATATTTTCTCTCCTTCTCATCCATTTTTTCGATGGCATATCTTAAAGCTGTTCTGGGCATATCTTGAGAATATTCTTCTAAGAATTTCCTCTCAATATTAATATCTTTTTTTCCTACCTCTCGTAGCATCCATCCAATCGCCTTATGAATAAGGTCATGCTTATCATTAAGTAATAACTTAGAAATCTTCAAAGTATCAGCATAATCTCCATTCCTGATAAAATAGAGGGTAGAAATAATAGAAACTCTCTTTTCCCATAGACTATCAGATTCTGATAATGAATAAAGACAAGAACGATTCTTGTCCCATAAGAATTTTCCTACTATCTGAGGACACGACAAATCTACCAAATCCCAATTATTAATATGGTTCCTAATATTCTTAAGATAGAAATGGAATATCTTCTCTTGATTAATTGAATCAGACTGATTGAATTTTTGGATAAGAACTACTAAAGCAGCAAAACGTATCTCATGAATACTATCATTAAGCAATTCTTGTATATTATCAAAGCTAAGAAAATGATAATCTTTAACGATCTTCCTAATCACAGGAACCCTAATACCTAAAAACTGATCACCTTCCCCATAGCCACCTTTCCCAGTCTTGAAGAATCTTGATAGGATTACTGCTTGAGCCTCATCCTTTTGAGAGTATAAAGAGGATTTTAATGATATTAAATCCATAAGCTATCCGATTAGAGCACCTAATATACATATTATACCGAAGAAAAGGGTAAACTTTGCAAAGTTAACCTTTTTGGCTAATCCAAGCAAAATCTTCAAAGAAATCAATCCGAAGAAAAAACTAGAAGCAACAGCAATCATCACTTCAGGAGTGAAGGTGACTAGTTGTTCTTTCTGCAGATATATCTCGGCACCCAAGACAACAGGAATGGAGATTAGGTAGGAATACTTTAATATCTTCTCGGGATCATGTTCAGTTAGAGACAATCCAAAAATAGTGGCGCCTGACCTAGATACTCCAGGAATAGCAGTTATAGACTGAAGTAATCCAACAACTACTGCTGACATGGTCTTACTCATTTTAATCTTGATTTTTCTACTTTGAAAAAAGGAAGTAAGGATAAGTCCACAACCCATAAGCAGTAGTAGAGTTGGTCCAATAGCAACATCACGAGTCATTTTATAGACTACGAATCCCAATGTCCCTGATATGGCAGAAACAATAATAAAGAATTTCACGAATTCCTTATCCTTAAAAAGGATGAGATCCCTGATATCCCTCCAGAAATAGACAAAAGTAGCCAGAAGAGTACCGACATGAAGAAAAAATGCTAAATCCATGGGATGGAATCCAGTGCCAGCGTTATCCGCAAATAAAGCAACAATGCTCTTACTAGAAACCGGAATCCACTCGAAAATACCCTGAAGAAAACCTAAAAATATGTCTAATAAATAGTCCATAATATTAAATCTTATTTTATTATCCTAACGAACCTATTCTGCCTAAACTGATCAGGATAGAACTGCCAAGAAGAATAATGATTCCTCTGCAGCACCTCCTCTATCTGTGATTGCTGTTCCTGGTCAAACTCAAGATAAATAACTCCCTGCTCAACTAGATAATCCCTTGCTTGATCTAGAAAAACATTAATTACATTCATACCCTGAGCTCCAGAAAAAAGCGCTATATGTGGTTCATACTCTATAACACCCTCACCTACTTCATCAATTCGTTCTTCAGCGACATATGGAGGGTTAGCAAGGATATAGTCATACTTATCTAAAATATTAGAAAAGATGTCGGTCTTTATTACCTGATATCTCCCCGTACTAATACCATTAGTCTGTATATTATCCGATATTTGCTCTATAAAATTATCTTCAATCTCACCAAAATCGCAATTTATCTCAGGCACATTTCCTAGTATAGCAATACCAACACACCCTGAACCAGAAAATAGGTCTAAACATTTCATATTATCACCTCTTGAAGATA
>JAQWEU010000076.1 GCA_028704755.1 Minisyncoccota bacterium
CGACTTTCCCACAGTTAGGAACTGGATACAGATATATATAGCTCTCTCCAGGAGTCTTTTCTTTGATTCTGCTCCTTACTTGTAAAAGGGATCCTAATTCCTCTAAGCTATAAGTCTTTGTCGCATCAAAAACATCACATTTTTCCTTATATGCAGGACTCTTGAAAGCTACCCCATAGATATAGTCTTGCTTGATCTTATTATTCTCATTCTGCGGATCAGTTATCGGAGCATGATAATCCCTGTTCAATACCTCTACTTTCGATATAGAATCCTTCTTATATCCGAACTTGGAGATATCATCTACTTCTGCCTGCAAGAATGTCTGTGGGCCAGCAGTATCATAGATATACAGCCCAGGTATCTTCGGTAGGACTCTTACAGACTTATAACCAGCTAAACTTATACTAGGAGTATTGCACCCAGCGTCATCAGGGGTCGTATCGTCGAACAAGGTAGTCGCTGCTCCTTGGTAGTTCGGCTCCGAATATCCTATTACCGCCTTATAAGTACAAGGTGTCATATCGGACTCCCCGGTACCGACTATCTTAGGAAGCTCTGGTATGTCTGTTTTTACACAGATATAATCAGTCATCGTCTCCTCTTCTCCTTTTGAATTTATCTCACTTTTCTCGATCTTGAACTCGAACCCGTCCTTGCATATCTTACTTGGATCATTCACTTTCAATATCTCCGGATTTATCGTATTAATTATTAAATAGGTTGAAAGGAGTACCATGAATCCTATCAAGGATCCTATGAACTTCTTCTTTTCTTCAGGGAACCTACCTCCAGTAATCATCCTTACTCCTGAATTAAGGACCAGGATGACCATTATCACTGCTCCGATCGAGACGAATAAGACAAAGAAATAAATGAATATGCCAGTAAAAGTCGTGTTGTCATCAAAAGTCTTCCCAGCGATTGTCGGATAATTATTCATCATTGCTAAGACATTCCCTGCGAATAGTAGGGAAGAGGTGATGGATATAAATGATAGGCCCCAAATCTTCTTATTCATATGTTTGATATTACTTTTTTTGAACCAAAGGAATGACCATGATTGTCTTCGGCTTTTCTCCTCCTTTCCAGCTACTGAAAGCATCATTCAGATTTATTATGCAGTTTCCTCTCCTCTCGCTCTCTTTCAGATCGAAATAATGGCAATAGCCAGAATCACTCTTCAGAACCACTCCAGCCGAACCCTCTATCTTCATCGATTGTACTGGAAAATATGTGAACCCATCAGTCTTTCCTTTCTTCTTCATCTCTTTTGAATCATCTGTGAGGAAATATCCCTGACAATATGATTCGATAGTTTTCTCAAGCTTACCAAAACCAGTACTTCCAGGAGATATCGCGACAGAACACTTATCATACATTCCTTTCTCGACTGTCTCTGGCATATCCTTTGTCTCATCAAAATCTTCACAATTAGAAGTAGCATAAAGCACGACATGTCCCATTCCTTGATCTATGTCCCTTGTAAAAGGAATATAATAATAGATCAAAGAAGAAATATCATCCCTGATGTCAAGGTCTTTGTCCAAAGCTAGGTCTTTTTGCTTGATATCGTTATATTGGCTTGTTATTCCTACGCAACTTCCTCTTAACTTTGGTTCCGTAAACAATACCGCTCCATTACTATATCCATAAGAAATATTACCCTTATCCATCGGAGTTCCCGTAAGATCCATAGATTTTGAAACAAATTCTATCTTATCGATCTTATCGTTTATCTTCATCTCATTGAAATTATCCACCGTCGATTTGACGAAGTAAGGAGAGAGTAAGTTCGTTGTATCTGCAGCATTGTCCAAAGACTCTCCACCCTTGAATAAACCATTGTCATAAAGATAAAGCCCGTCTATCTTTGGTATTATTCGGATGGATCTGGCTTCGCCCAAGCTTATACTCCCCGCATCAGGGCAATTCGTATCAGTCAAGGTATCGTCCTTGAACAAGACAGTCTTTATTCCCTTATAATCTTTTTCCGAATAAACAATTATTTCTCTTGTCTCGCACTTTGTAAATATCGGCGTTTCAGATAACAGTTCCTCGTCCTCGCTTATTTCTATATCAGGATTATCTCCTGACACGCAATTAGTAAAGATATACTCTTTTTCTTTGCCTTTTTCATCCGTCTTAGTCCTCTTTATCTTCCTCTCGAATCCAGAATTACAAGTAAGAGTAGGTTCATTTATCTGTAATATGTTCTTATTGACTTCTCCGATTATCTCATAAGAACCTAACAGGATCACCATGCCGATGGCCGATCCTAATAGCTTCTGTTTTGCAGCTTGAAAGGTTCCTGGGTTCCCATTTCCAGTTAACAGCATGAAACCGGAAGTCATCATCGCTATGAACATGAATCCTGAACCTGCCACGACCAGTAAGGAAAAGAAATACAAAGTAAATTCAGTGAAAGTTGAACTCTCACTCGGCGTAATACCTCCTATTTCTGGCCAGCTTACTTCGAGTGCGAAGACAGGAAAGACTATTCCTAATAAGAATAAGGTCGTGATGAAAAATAATTTACTTTTATGTCTCTTCATATTCATTTTTTGCTTTTTTAAAAGGGTAGGGGACTATCTATTATAAGGAATGATATAAAAACGCTTTGCCATGAAAGGATTTGTTGCTTGGCCTTTGAAGCTTACTGAATTACAGACACCTTCTCCTCTCCCGATCCTTATATCATCATATATGTTACACCTATCTCCGCTATCAAGGAATACCACCACCGAAGGGGTATCTATCCTGAAAGAATAACCTTCTCCTGAGAGATTAGGGCAAGCTGTGCTTATTGATTCTGGACTGAGGATCGTATCCATTGCCGATAAGGTTATAGAGCACTTATCTCCTTCTGGCGTGCAGTCTGGAAGTATTCCTGCATTAGAATCAGTACTAGGAACATCCTTGTCTAATCCTAAGAGAGTTACTTCACAATATTTCAGCTGGACCGTCTTG
>JAQWEU010000077.1 GCA_028704755.1 Minisyncoccota bacterium
CTATACTGATACAGGACTAGGAGAGAATATCATCTATTGCTACAGTGCCTGGGCTTATGATGAGAGGACTGATATGTACTCGAATGGCTTCGTCCTCGCTTGTGGAGGAATACCTCCATCTGATCCTAGTGGACTATCCATATCCAGTACTACTAATTCATTCACCTTATCATTCACCAAAGGAAGTGCTAGTAATACTGTCATCAGGAGAAGCATCAATACTGCTCCTACTACTATCGAAGAAGGAACCGCTGTCTATAACAGTACCGGTTCTTCCTTTACCGACAGTGATCCTACTCTCGCCAAGAACACTACCTATTGCTATTCCATCTGGTCATACAATCCTAGTACTGCAGCCTTATCTACGAGTCACATCTCCGGATGCGGAACCCTGTCCAATATGGCTTCTCCTACCAATCTCACTTTCCCTACAGTAGCCTACAATTCCATCATCCTTAACTGGACACCAGGAACAGGAGCGACTAATACGATAATCAGAAGACAGTTATCTACAGTTCCTACTATGACCGAAGGGGTAGAGATATATACAGATAATAGTAATGCCTTTTTAGATACAGGATTAGAATCTGGTTCTACTTATTGTTATTCATTATGGTCATATGATAGCATTCACGATTCATATTCCGATACTCCTCTTTCAGGATGCACTACCACCCTTTTACCCATAGGAGGGTCCGGTTCATTGCTATTCGCCATAGATTCGATGAATGGTACTGGTAATGGAGATAAGATTGCGAATACTGAATATGCTTCTGTTCCAGTAGAGTATGTAGAAGTATCAGGTGATACTACGTATTCTACTACTCCTACTATCGGTAACTCTACTGCTGATGCCAGGATGCTTGCCCTGAGGTATAAAGGTAATCTTACTATAAATTCAGGAGTCACTTTGACTCCTCAAGTCAGAAAGAGAGGAATGTTCCTCTATGTGGATGGAACCCTCACTGTTAATGGTACTATCTCTATGACTGCACGAGGTGCTGCTAATGTAGTTGGAGATAGGATACTTGTTCTTAATTCAGGAGGATCTGCCTATGAGATACCTGCTGTCGGTGGGGCGGGAGGTGCAGGTGGAGGATTAGTAGGAGGTATTCAGTCTGGGTTTGATGGAAATATCGGAATGAATGGTGGAACTGCTGGTGGTGGCGGAGGTTCTAACTGTTATGGAGACGGTTGTCCTGGGGGAGGAAGAGTCGGGGGTAGAGGTGGAAATGGTACTTCATACTCTGGAGGTTCTGGAGCTGGAGCTGGAGGAAGTGCGAATGCTAGTGATATTGGTGGTGTAGGTGCTAGCGGAGGAAGTGGTTATTCTGCAGGAGGGACTGGAAACCCTGGAGGGTCTGGTGCACCAGCCGGAAGCTCTGGTACTGGAGGTCTTTTGATTATTTATGCTAATAATATAACTGTCGGATCTTCAGGGATTATTAATGCTAATGGAATTAGTAGTGTAACTGGTTCCTGTGGTTGTGGCTGTAGTGGTGGTTGTGGAGGAGCTGCCTCTGGTGGAGGATCGATCAACATATTCTATAAAACTAATCTTGCTAATAATGGATCAATTATCGCTAATGGCGGAACAGGAACAAGGCAGATATGTTGTGCTGGTAGTGGATGGGGAGGGAATGGAACTGTTAGAGTGACTAAGTACAGTAATGATTCGAATAATGTGAGTGGGGTCTGCGGTTCGGCAAATAATGCCATTTCGTTAGCAGTTCCTACTTATCTTTGTAATGATGGAGCAGCCTCCAATATATCAACACTTGATCCTTATACTAAGCTTTTATTGCACATGGATGGAAGTAATAATGGTCAGATATTTAATGATCAGACAGGAAAAAGTATTTCAATTACAGGAAACACGAAAACTGTTACAGCTGTAAAAAAGCTAGGCTCAACCTCTGCCTATTTCGATGGCTCAGGGGATTATCTTACTATTCCTGACTCTGAGGATTGGAATTTTGGTACAGGAGAATTTACAATAGATTTTTGGCTTTATCAATTGACTAGCAATAGTCAAAGATATATTACGCAATATAACTCTGAAAATTATTGGCAGATATATTATGATTCTGGATCAAGCTTTGGCTTGTCTCCAGTCACTGGAGGAGGGATTGCTGTTCCTACATCCAATGTCCCTCTTAATCAGTGGGTTCATATAGCTTTTGTTGGAACAAGCGCCGAGGTAATCTTGTTTATTGATGGTGTAGAAAAAGGAAGAGGAACCAGAGGGGGCAGCTATCCAAATCCAACAAATCCATTAAGAATAGGATCATTTATCGATTTTAGTAATATGTATGATTTTCAGGGATATATGGATGAGATCAGGATTTCTAAAAGTATAGCTCGTTGGACTTCTAATTTTACTCCTCCTAATGCTCAATATTACTATTGGAATTGGAATTGTAATGGATTGAATGGTGGAAGTAACGTGACTTGCGGCGCTGATAAATATTAGATATTATTTTATTACTACGATAAAAGAGTTGTACTATACAACTCTTTTTAGTTTGTGATATAATCATGGTATATGGACAGAAGAGGCTTCACTCTCATCGAAATTATCGTTATCATAGCCATCATCGGTATCCTGGCTGGTTTCATTATTGCAGGCTTGTCCGGTAGCCGTTCAGCAGCGAATGATGCTGTGAGGAAGAACGATATCAGCAATCTCTACAAGAGCATAATAGGGAAGCAGGCTATGGAAGATATGTCCTATCCTGATATCACTTCTACTATCGAACCAGGGAAGACCAATACGACTCTACAGTCATTCATAGACCAGTTCCTCAAGACTACCCCTTATGATCCGAGTCCTACTAAAGCCTATCTCTACAAGGGCAATGGAACTGATTTCTCTGTCGCAGCAGTCCTGGATGACGGATCATGCTTCATCAAGTCAACAGGAACCAATCTCTTCGGTTCTGATACTGTCTGCAATACCTATT
>JAQWEU010000033.1 GCA_028704755.1 Minisyncoccota bacterium
GCAATACATGAAGCAGTTGATCCTCCATTAGAACCAGTACAGGTCCAATACCAATAATTGCCACTGGAATATGGAGTAGTCGCACTTCCTGAGTTACATAGCCCGGTCGTAGGAGCAGAACTGAATGTCCCGCCGTTCGATGATCCGCACTGTCCATTTATAGGAGAAGCAGCTTTGTTGGCATAGCAACTAGCTGTGCTTCCTCCATTAGAACCAATACAAGACCAGATCCATCTAGATCCGCTCAAGTATGGGCTGGTTGACGTACCAGAATTGCATAATCCTGATGTAGGAGCAGTAGTAAAGGTTCCGCCGTTCGATGATCCGCACTGTCCATTTATAGGAGAAGCAGCTTTGTTGGCAATACATGAAGCAGTTGATCCTCCATTAGAACCAGTACAGATCCAATACCAATAATTGCCACTGGAATATGGAGTAGTCGCACTTCCTGAGTTACATAGTCCGGTCGTAGGAGCAGAACTGAATGTCCCGCCATTCGATGATCCACACTGTCCATTTATAGGAGAAGCAGCTTTGTTGGCATAGCAACTAGCTGTGCTTCCTCCATTAGAACCAGTACAGGTCCAATACCAATAATTGCCACTGGAATATGGAGTAGTCGCACTTCCTGAGTTACATAGTCCGGTCGTAGGAGCAGAACTGAATGTCCCGCCATTCGATGATCCGCACTGTCCATTTATAGGAGAAGATCCTATTACAAAATTACGATCAGGATCCCCTGCGCAAAAGAATTTACAGACAGGATAACCATAGGAGTTGTAATATCCAATATTAACTGGTCTATTACCCCATGAAGCACAAACAATGCCAGCCTTCGCAGCGGCATTCTCACACCTAGAACCAGTTCCAGTCCCATCAGAAAGAACAATACAACTATTATAATTTGCAGGATTAGTCACAGGCCCAACTGAATTATATCCACAACCAACCTTATAACCATACTGGTCATATAAAGCATAAGAATCATTTATCCCAAAAAAGAATAAAGCAAATAATGCCAATAATAATTTTATACAACTACTTTTGTCCATATGTCTGTTATTAGTTAATAATTTGAGTCCAACGTAATTGAAATATAATTCTAAAATTTTGTCAATAGGTAAGATTAACAAAAATAAAAAGCTCCTTGGACCCAAGAAGCTTTTTTGCCTTATTCTACTTGATAGAAGAACAGTTACCTTCAATCTTACAAATCGTTACTGTGTTAGTATCCCTGAAATCTATATAGTCGATTTTTTCCAATTCATTGAAATAATCTTTTTTTGCTATCTTCATCTTTTCTAGTTGCCAATCCATAGGATCATCACTCTCTCCGAATCCGAATATGAAATTACAAGGCAATTGTCCTTTTACTGAAACCTTTTCCCCATGGGCTGAATAAACAGGTTTCTCGAAGTTCGGAATCTCTGACAAAGGCTTCTGTATGTCGCTTACGAAACCTAATATCTTTTTCCTGAAATCATCAGAATTGACAAAACTCTCATCATTTATCCTTGGCAATGAATTGTACTTTTCCTCATCTTGATAATCCTTGATATACGATCCATCCCCACCCATCAGAGAACACTTATCCTTGCACCAGATAAAAGCTGGCTCCTTCTGCTTCACATTCAGGATCAGTTCATTCTTGCTTGAATCTTTTTTTAACTCGATATTCTCAATCTGTGGAAATTTCTTCATGATCATCTCGATTTTCTTCTGTTCAGATAATAAGAAATTATCGATCTTGATTTCCTTCCCCAATAAGGAATATGAGAACTTGGAAATATCATTTACTGCATTTTTCAGATCTTCTTCCTTTATGGCATTGTCCTCTATCCCAGATATCTTCACTTCACTACTGGAACTTTTCGATACATAATTCACCCCCAATCCTCCTAGGAAAATAAAAACGAAAAAACCTAACATAGAAAAGAATAAATTCCTGTAATTATTCTTCCTTCTTCTTCTCTTCTTTTTAGGAATCTTCAATCCGAATAAATTTTTACTTCTTTTATGAATTTTTACCATTTTTTAAAGATTTCTTTTCTTTTTTCTTAATTCTTCAAATATATATACGAACCAATATTTAAACGATAAAGGAAAATCTTGGGTCTTGACATACTCCTTCTTATAACCCCCAAAACCTTTTTTGAATAAGCTCAAGCCTTTCCATGGATGGTCTTTCTTTGCCTCTAATTCTGACTCTGGTGCTATGCCCCAGAAATTATAACTCTTACAGCCCCTCCTTTTTGCTTCTTTGATAGCTTCCCACTGGAGCAGATATGAAACAGGTATCTTAGGATATTTTAGGGAAGAAGCACCTTGATGATAATATGCTCCCGAAGAACAATATATTATCATCGAAGAAGCGACTATCTCATCCTTATACTTCCCAGAAAATATCACCACCTCATCATCATCCTTGAAAGCTTCTAATTCATTCTTCAGATACTTCATCGAGAATGGCACGAACGAATGCCTATCAGCAGTGATCTTATAGACCTCTTCGAAAGCTTCAAGGTCCTTGAAATCCTGGCTCTGCTCAACAGACACTTCTTCATTCTTCTCTCCCTGCTTTATCAGATAGCGGGTTGTCTTCCTCATATCTGCAAGCAATTGCTGTTCAGATGGTTCAAGATCCAATTCCCAAGTCAGTTCTGGATGCATATGGATCGGTGCAGTTATGCAGCCTAGATCCTTGAAAATGCTGACATTCTTATCATTCCTTTCAAGAAGAGGAGCGAATCGTATAAAACTTGCTCGCTGCTCCTTCGCAAAACCTTTCAAATATCCGAATAAGCTTGCTATCGCTTCCCTCTCAGATCCCCCATCCTTGAATATCGGACCATGAGGAACGAAAATGAATGATCCTCTTCTGGCAGAAACTCTGAGTACCTGGGCTATCGAAACCAATACATCACCATCGAATATTCCGAATCTCCAGACCTTATCACCCATCTTCTCATTGAACTCACCCCAATTCCATGACTGACAAAAGGTCTTTTCCTTGCATTGGCTGAAAAAAGAATTCCACTCGCTCTTATTTTTGATCTCTTTTATAATCATCTTAGAAAATCTTCTTTATTAATTCATCTCTGAAAGAAAGTAATTCCTTTATATAATCAATAGCTTCTAGCTGCCTCTTCAGGCTGTTCTCAAGCTCTATTGCACAATGATTCGAAAAGAATTCCAAAGGATATCGCTTCAGATAATCCAATTCTGACAATTCATCTAAATGGTGACTATCATAAGATATTTCTCGATTATCCACCTTGATCTTATCCTTGATAGCACTTATATGATTACATTTTATAGGATACCTCTTCAATATATCGAAATATACCTTCTCTTCAACCCGACTGAGCATTATCTCATTCTCCATATGTGCGAAATCAAGGCATGCACCCCCAAAATTCTTGAGATCCTTTTCAATATATCCATCATGGTTCTCCACACAGATGATCTCCTTATACTTGATCAATTCAGGATTCATATCATACTGCCTGCTTGAATGCACATTAAAAATAACCGTATTGAACTTCTTTATGAAATATTCTATTTCCCAAAGCTCCATATCGCCTCTTATATGAACGAAAGGAATCTTCTTTATAGAAGACTTTTCCAATTGGAGATACATCTCCCTCCTTTGGTCCGAATCAAGGCAAGTTGGAAAAACAGCAACTTTTTCAATCCCTAAATCATCAGCTTCTTTCACTTTTGTCAGCCAATCAGACCCCTCAGTTGTTGTTATCGTTGGTAAGAAATTCATATTAAAAATTAAGTCCTGAAACTTCAGCAGCTTTCCTTGCCATCACCATCTTTGCCTTTCCGCAGGCATCGTTTACGCAATCCTTTACACTTTTTTCCAATTTCTCCTTATCCATATCAAGATTCAAGGTTATATCAACTATTTCAGCCTTTCCATTGACCACCACTTTTATTCCATTTAGCTCAGATTCCATCCTTTCCTTAGCAAGAGAACTATCCAAATCCTTTAACTTCTTCAGATCTTTTAATTTATCAAACATACCCATAGTATTTATATTTATATTTTTACTTATTATATACTGATTTTATTACGTATATTGGTTTTTTTCAATCTTGACTATTCGTGTTTTTCGTTTCTAAATATTCCTTCACCAGTGCAGCCACCCTTTTCATATCCTGCTTACTGAGCCTGATACTGGTCGGCAGACAGACTATTTGATTGCAGATTATCTCAGATGTCGGACATATTCCATTCGAATACATCATCTTCTGCTTATCTGTCTTAGCGGGAACGATTGGAGAATCCCTCCAACCATCATGGAGATAGATATGGTGCTTCTTCATCTCCTCGATCAGACCCTCAGCGTTCCGGACGAACAGAGGGAATCTCATATATATAGGCCTCTTCAAAGGACTTACTGGGTCAAAATACAACCCCTTGAAATTTCTCAATTCCAGCTTATAATAATCAGCCACCGCCTTTCTCCAAAGATTATACCTCTCAAGCTTATAGACTTGCTTAAGAGCCAGATACGCTAAGATATTAGGCATTTTCAAAGGGAAATAATCAGGCAAGGTACCATTATTCTCCTGATTAGTGACAGACTTGGACAAGATATTATAATTCAAGGAATAAGCGAGGATACCCTTTCCTATCTTCGAAGAATAAAGAGGAAGGACGAATAGATTAGTGATTATAGGATGCAATAATTGCTGGAATACCCATCCAGAACTCGGATATGGAGTCCTTTCCCAAAAAGAGACCGCCTTATCAAGATACTTATCATTGTTCACTACTAGCATTCCTCCATAAACAGAAGAAATGACCTTATCCCTCCCAAAACTGAAGAATGCAAAATCTCCGAAAGCCCCGCAGAATTTCCCATCGTACATAGCTCCCACCGCATGAGCACAGTCCTCTATCATGATAAGTCCATAGTTCTCGCAGACCTTCTTCACCTCCATGATATCGCAAGGCATCCCGAAAGTATGCTGAGCGATTATGGCCTTGGTCCTAGAAGTGACTTTTGCCGCTATCTTCGACGTATCGATATTCAAATCACTAGTTATATCCACATACACTGGGACAGCTTTCATTTTCAATATAGGATTGATGACTGCATTACAAGTGTAAGATTGGACGATCACCTCATCCCCCTCCTTGAGATCGATTGCGTCAAAGATAGAAAGCAGACAACTCCTTCCACTATTGAAAGAAATACATTTCTTAAAACCGAAATGATGCTCGAAGTATCTCTCGAGCCTATCGATAAATAGTCCCCTTTTCCAAGACCATGGCTGGAATACAGAAGAAACAGCTGCTAAGACATCTTCTTTTTCGGTATTTGGAGATAATGACACTGAAATAACTTTTGTCATACTATTTCTCAAAAACTTTTCTAATAAGGATAGAAGGACACCTTCCCTCGAAAAGGACCAGGCCTCCTTGAGCTATCTCGCCTAAGACTTTGAAACACTCTAAAGGATTCTCTATGCATGATATGTTTTTTCCATCCATACCATTATCGATAGCCCCTCTCTTCAGATCATCGAAATAATCCCGATTAGTAATGATGACTGCGTCACAAGAATCAGCCATTTTCCTCCCTAGCTCATAATGTGTCTGCTTCCCTTCTTTTCCTAACTCTATTATGCAAGGCATGACTATCACCTTCTTCCCGCCACGCTTGATATTCTTGAAATAGTCCAAATGAGCCATCACCCCGACCTTATTAGCAGAATAGCTGGAATCAATTGCCGAAAAACCATGAGTAGTATCCTTTATTCCCATTCCGGATATTTCCGGAGTTATCCTCTTGCACCCATTAGCAATTTCTTCCTTGCTCATTCCGATCTTCTTCGCCACTCCGATGCATAATAATAAATTAGAGATGTTATACTCTCCCAATATACCTGTCTCGATCCTTATCCTTTCACCATTCTGAAAACATGCATCGAATACCAACCCCTGGTCGACGAATTTTATCCCTTCTGCCCAGACATCCTCCTTCTTCTTCAAGGAACATTTTATCGTAGCCACTCCCCCTTTATAACCTTCTCGGATATGTTCATTATCCCAATTCAGGACAGCTAATCCTTCTTTAGGCAAGGATTCGATCAATTCGAACTTACCATCGATGATATTCTTCTGGGATCCGAAAGTGGAAAGATGCTGATTGCCGATAGCGGGCAATATCCCTATCTTTGGCCTAGCGATATCGCATAATAGCTTTATTCCACCCTTGTTATAAGCACCCATCTCACAGATGAACACCTCATGGCTATCATTGACCTCGCTCAATATGCATTCTGATATCCCTATTTCAGAATTCTGGTTCTTCAGAGTAGAAACGACTTTGAATGATTCGGACAAGATTATCTTCAAGAATTCCTTTGTCGAACTCTTCCCATAACTCCCAGTAATGCCGATCACGAGCAGATCCTTCAGCCCTTCCATCTTGAAAGCAGCCTTATATAAGGTCTTATTCCTTATTGCTACTGTAAATGGCTGGAACAAGAGGATAAAGAATGATGATATGACCGGAGTCAGGATATCGACTGATAATAAGAGGAATAAGTAGAACAGGATACTGGAAGTATCGAAAGCTGAATAATTCACTATGCTATTGAAGAGATAGATAAGGACAGTTACGGCAGTTATGATAGGAATAGCGAATACGGGCAATGATAAGAACATGGCCTTGCTAGTCATTTCTGGCTTCAGTAACTTCCCCGAAAGTATTGATCTCAGGGCTAAACCTCCTTCAATAGCGATGAATGATCCTGTCATCCCAAAGATTATCCATATAGGACTATTTATGTACTCTGGCAAGAAAGAGAAACTGAAATTATCTATCTTTTCATACAATAACAAGGAAAAAGAAAGAAGGAATAAGAATATCTTTATCAAGAAAGCATAATTGAAGAATATCTTCTTTCCATTATCAGTCTCGAAATGAGCAGCAAAACGCCCCATATGATAATTTTTTAGCTGCCAAAGATACATCCAGAACAGACTATATTTTATGCTCCTGAAGCACCAAAAGAATAAGACTAATAATCCAATAAGATTGAATTGCCAGCTCTGTATCATATTTATTTATTTAAAAAATTAATAATTGACCCTGCCACCTCTTTCGGATGGGTCCTATAAGGACTATGCCTAGCTCCGTTGATTATTTTCAAATAAGAATTCTCGATGAATCCATTCAAGTCCATAGCATCCTCAAGCGGAGTTGCCATATCCTCTCTCCCCCAGATTATCAGACAAGGATGTTTTATCTTCTTCGCTAATTCAGACATGTCATCGACTATGATCTTCTTGAATATCTCCCTCATTATAGGATTTGCCTTGTAATAATCATAACTTCCTGCCAATTTATAAGCTAATTTCTCAAAAAAATGATAGAAAGGAGTCTTCGAAATCACCTTCGAACCCAGATTCGACAAAGCTCTAGCTACTTTCTGTCTCGTGTTCAATCTCTCCTTCCTGATAGCCGCTGCATCGCATATGACAAGCTCATCAACCATCGTAGGATGATTATGAGTGAACTTTATAGACAAAGCCCCTCCGAAAGAATGACCCACTAATACGAATCGCTCCAATTTGATCTCCTTGCAGAACAGGAAGACACCATTCACATAATCTTCAGTCCCCCAGATCGAGCCAGGAGCAGGAGTTTCCCCGAAACCAGGTAAGTCTATGGCAATGACCCTGAAACCCTCCTCAGCTAGCAAATAAGCCACATTATGCCAGGAAAATGAAGTAGCTCCCCACCCATGCAACACCAAGATCGTCTGATCATACTTATCCGGCTGAGTAACTCTGTATTTTATATTGATTCCCTCGATCTTCACTTTTTCTTCTAATAACTGAATATCCATAATAACTATATTATAGGATAAAAATCTGTAAAAAGCAAAAACTCCACCAAATAAAAAATCTGCTTTCGCAGATTTCCTTATTTCCTCCTGATCTCCTTGAATGGAAGATATTTATGCAATGCTTCTGGAATCTTTACGCTACCATCAGCTTGTTGCCAATTCTCAAGCAAAGGGATTAGCACTCTAGGAGTAGCGATTCCTGTATTATTCAGAGAATGAGTGAATTTTGTCTCTCCTTCCTTGGTCTTGTAACGGATATTCAATCTCCTTGTCTGGAAATCGAAGAAATATGAAGAAGAATGTGTCTCTCTATATTTCTCCTGAGAAGGGACCCAGCACTCGATATCATATTTCTTCACCTGCCCCAATCCTAGATCGCCAGAACAATTCAATACTACATGATAAGGCAATCCTAATCCTTGCAATATCTCTTCAGCATTAGCAGTTATTTCCTCATGTATCTTGACGCTCTCCTCCTTATCGTTCTTGCAGAGGATCACCTGCTCGATCTTCATGAATTCATGGACCCTCAATATTCCTTGAGTATCCTTTCCATAACTTCCGATCTCAGTCCTGTAACAAGGAGAAAAACCCATATACTTGATAGGTAGTTCCTCCTCCTTGAGTATCTCATTAGAATGATAGCTCATCATAGCCACCTCAGAAGTCCCGGCTAGATACATCCCATCATGTGTCTCATAGACCTCATCCTTTGACTGTGGCAGATATCCAGTCCCCGTCATCGCTTCCTTGTTCACCAAAGCAGGAGCCTGGACAGGAGTAAAACCTTTTCTCACCAGGATATCGGTAGCATATTGCCAGATTGCCATGCATAGGAGCATTGCTTCTCTCTTGAGGAAGTAACCTCTGAAGCCAGCCACCTTGGTCCCCCTTTCGAAATCTACTAGATCCAGATCCTTTGCGATCTGGACATGGTCCTTGATAGGAAAATCGAAATTCCTTATCTCTCCCCATTTCCTCACCTCCACATTATCAGCATCAGAATCTCCTACTGGAACAGATTCATCTGGTATATTAGGAACCAACAACATCAGACTATCGAATTCAGCCTCGACTTTCCTGAATTCCTCACCCTTATCATCGCTGTTCCTATCCAACTCCTTCATCTGGGCAATGACGACAGCCCTGTCTTCAGGATTCTTTGCCTCCTGGATCTTCTTATTGGCCTGGTTCTTTATCGCGTTGAACTCTTCGATAGACTTCAACAATTCTCTTCTTTTTGCATCTAATTCTAATAAATGGTCTACATCGAACCTTATTTTCTTCTTTGTACAAGCTTCTTTGATCTTTTCAGGATTCTCCCTTATGAATTTTATATCAATCATATTGTTTGTATTATTTAATAATCAAGAACGTTCTGGAATACGAATATACCCGCCTAGCGGGACTGTATTATCTCAATAATCAGTAAATTATCCAAATAATTCTCTAATAAGAACTTCATGATTACATAATACCATTTAAAAAGAAAAAATCAAATAAAAACTTATTTGATTATCAATAATTCCCTCAGTCTATCGATAGAATTGAGCTTTTTCTCGATTTTTAACACCCTCTGTAATTCAGACGATACTACCTTCTGATACCCCCTCAGAATCTCATGATCACTTGTTTGAAGGATGGCACCAGTAAGAAAAGCCTTCAGGTCCGTGAACTCTTCACCTGACCCATCTTTCGAAAAAGAGAATTCATTGCAATTATAATCGATTTTCGCCGTTATAATAGCAATGGTTTCGGATAAGATTGCTTCTAGTCCGTTATGGACCCCACTGTTCTCAGTCGATAAGAAAAGCACCATTTTAATCAATTGATCCTTAAAAGGACCGCTATCAAGACTCACCATGACAACCTCAAATAACTGAATTGACTGTAAATTAAAAAATATGAAAAGTCAATTAAAGATTAGGATTTATCACCTTATCCAAGGCATTCTTCTTCTCATCCCCCCTTAGGATGAAATTCAGAGAAGTATCAAATCCAGTCCTCTTCAGAAGATCATACCCAGCAATGAATAACAAAGCCCCGAATTCAGGATAGATATTCAGATTAGCAGGAGCTAATATGAGCATCGGATAAAGGACGAAACTGCCGATAGCAATGGTAAGATTCTGGACATCAAGTCCTGTATTGAAGAATACTAGATTGAGGTAAGCGATCGCGAAGACCACCCAGACAAGCAGATTGGTCTTATTCCAATCCTTGAAAAGTATCCTGCCTACCAAGAAGAAAAGTGAATAGAATATTATCGGCCACTGCCATATCTCCCTCCAATAGGAAAAGAAGTTATTCAACCAGTCAGAAAAACCCATGAACCCAGGCAATATACCGTGCAGGAAAATAAGATATCTTGGGTCGAGATAGACCATTAATAAATCGAGAGGAGCTGAGACTAATACGATCCAGCAAACTGATAAGGCCACGAGAAGTCCCACTCTTTCGAATATTTTAAAGACTCCCCAATCTTCTTGTTTTTTTGTTGGCATAA
The DNA here is from genome assembly GCA_028704755.1 of Minisyncoccota bacterium. Classification (GTDB taxonomy): domain Bacteria; phylum Patescibacteriota; class Minisyncoccia; order Minisyncoccales; family Minisyncoccaceae; genus Minisyncoccus. The sequence goes on from JAQWEU010000033.1 coordinate 10,382, forward strand.
CTGTTATTGAATTATTATTTAATAACATTATATCATATTAAATTTTTAAGACAAGCGAACAATGATAAAAAAAATGAACTGGCCATACTGGTCAATTCTTATCGCGAAAAGCTATCTCCTCACTAGTCAGGATTTTCTCATTCCCGCAAGTCGGACAGACTAGGGTCGAGCCTTCGTCATCCTTATATACATAGAAATTACCACAAGGGCATCTATATGTATCATTCAGTGTCTTGAATAGTGCAAGATAACCATATTTATCCTCCACACAGCCACTGGATTGAGCATCCAACTCGATTATCGTAATAGTCGGTTTTTCCATAAAACACCTCAAAGAGCATATCCTTGTTCGGATATATGCAATATAGGTAAATATCGATGATAAGTCAAGAAAAAAAGAGTCCGAAGACTCTTTTCCTTACTCATCTTTTGGTTTCATTATAGGGAACAATATTGCATCTCTGAGTGAAGTCGAATTCGTTATCATCGAGACTATCCTATCGATACCCATTCCGAATCCTGCTGCTGGAGGCATTCCATGCTCCAAGGCCTCGACGAATTCCTCGTCCGACCTCTGAGCCTCCTCAAAACCTCCGCTGAACAGTTTCTCCTGTTCCTTCAATCGCTTTTCCTGTTCCATCGGATCATTCAATTCAGAAAAAGCATTGATGACTTCTGCTCCAGCAACGACTAAGGCGAAACTGGCTAGCTTATGCTCATCTAGTGCTTTTGCTAAAGGTTGGAATCCATATGGATGATGGATGACGAAAGTCGGTTGGATGATCTTCGGCCTAGAATATTTCTTGTATATCTCGTCAGCTATATTGGCCTTATCAGCTCCTGCTGGAACATCGATTCCTAATTCTATGGCCTTCGCTCTCAAGGCACCTTCGCTAATTTCTTCATATTTGACCCCGGTATCCTTTTCAAGCAAAGCGAAGAATTCTATCCTTGGCCAACTACCTCCGAAATCAAGCTTATTCTCTCCATATTCGATTTCCGTTGTTCCATATATCTTAGTCAGGATATACTCGAACATTTCCTCCGTCAATTTCATCAATTGCTTATAATCCGCATATGCCCAATAGAACTCGATCATAGTGAAATCAGGATTATGGAATTTATCAACACCCTCATTCCTGAAACACTTAGCGATCTCATAGACCTTCTCATATCCCCCAACAAGCAATCTCTTGAGATAGAGCTCAGGAGATATTCTCATGAAGACATCAAGATCAAAAGCATTGATGTGTGTCTTGAAAGGTTTAGCTCTTGCTCCGCCATATTGCAATTGCAAAATCGGTGTTTCTACTTCTAAGAATCCTCTATCATCGAGGAAATTCCTCAATTCCTTGATGAAATTAGATCTGATGATGAACTTTTCCTTAGTTTCAGGAGAAGATAATAGGTCGAGATACCTCTTCCTATACCTCTCCTCGACATCCTTGAGTCCATGCCACTTCTCTGGAAGCGGTCGCAAGCTCTTCGAGATCATCTTGAAATCAGCTGCCTGCAAGGTCTTCTCCCCTCTTTTCGTCTCGAATAATACCCCTCTTAATTCGACAAAATCACCTGCTTCAAAATTATCCAAGAAGAAATTATATGAATCATCTCCCACTCTATCCTTAGCGACTAAGCATTGCAATTTACCAGTCCCATCCTCGAAATCAATAAAAGACAAAGCTCCGTGAGTCCTGAAAGTCCTGATCCTTCCAACTAGGCTGATTTCCTTCTCGCTTCTTACCAATTCATCAAAATCAATTATCGCTTGCTTTATTTCACAAGTCCTCTTGATCTCAATAGGATATGGATCGAATCCTGAGTTCCTTATATTCTTAGCCTTCTCTATCCTATTGTTTCTAATTGACTCTTCAGTTAAAGACATGTTTTTTCAATAAATTTAACTAA
>JAQWEU010000034.1 GCA_028704755.1 Minisyncoccota bacterium
GTGATCCATTTTCTCTTTTCTGTTATTTTAAATTCCTCAGACAGATGTCTGAATTCTAATTTTATGAGCTTATGGCTCATTTTTTATATCTTAACCAATAATTTGGCCGAGAAGGCCATTGTTTTGAATCAAGGTTGACATTTTTATTATATATTCCATACTATATCTACGTTCTTTGAAAACCTAGGCGGTATTATTATGACCAAAAGAGTTATCAAGGTTCTTTATGTAGACGATGAAGAAGCATTACTTTCCCTTGGAAAGATGTTCTTGGAAAAGACAGATGAGCTCTTAGTGGAAACGGCTAATTCAGCCAAAGAAGCCATTAAGTTATTAGAACACAGGAAGTTCCAGGTGATAATCTCTGATTATCAGATGCCTGATATGGATGGAATACAGTTCCTGAAGTATGTAAATAGTAATTTTCTTAAGCGACCTCCATTTATTATTTTTACTGGGAAGAGTCGGGAAGAAATCGCTATTGAGGCATTGAATAATGGAGCTGAACGCTATGTCCAGAAAGGAGGTGAGGCAAAAAGCCAGTTCGCTGTACTGATCGATGCGGTGAAGACTGCATATCATCAGAAGGAATTGGAGGATAAGTTCAAGATAATCCATGAATTGAGTATGGATTTGTCGTTGAAAGACAATACTCAGATGGAAAACCTGAAGCTCATTGCTTCTGCGGTGAAGAATGTCTTGGGAATATCTAGCGTAGCTATTTTTCTCAAGGGTGACGATGGAAGCCTGTATCCTTACTTATTGGAGGAATTCAAGACTGACGAGTTCAAGAAGATATTAATCCATGAAGGTGAAGGCTTAGGCGGAATGATAATGGAGACTGGAAAGGGGTATATAATCAATGATTATCATGCCTGTAGCGAGATCAGTCATATCTTTGATAATAATGTAATGGCTGAAGGATTCATTTCTGTCTTAGCTGTCCCGATCAGGATCAGGGAAGATATCATGGGAGTTCTTTACGCTTTTTACAAGCGGTCGAAGATATTCAATAATGAGGATCTGGATACGCTTTCCTTGTTCGGTAATCTGGCAGCGATGGAGATCGTCAGAAAGAACAAAGAAGCGCGGATAATCGGGGAGAGGAACCATTACATTGATTTCATAAATTCTCTGAATCATATTGTCTTTGAGACAGATGAGGATGGAGTGATCGTCCTGGTGAATAACTTCGGCGTGAGGCAATTCGGTTATTCAGTCGAGGATGTCATCGGAAGAAAAGTCATGGAGTTCGTCCATCCCGAGGAGCAGGAGATTGTATCGCAGAACATCAAGGACCTGTTCAATAGAAAGGTCGAACGGCTTGAGAACAAGTATAGGATCAGGAAGCGGGATGGTTCCTATTTCGTAGGAATAATCTCATCCTCAGTGATGGAGAATTACAATGGGATCAGGGGTCTCATAATCGATAACACGAACGAGGAGAACCTGCATCAAGGATTGGTACTTGCGAACAAGAAGCTTGAGCTGATAAACAGTGTCACTAATCATGACATAAACAATGCTCTGGTAGTCGTCTCTGGTTGCGTAGACCTGATGACGGATGATGATGTAGAGGGTTGTCCCAATCAGAAGCCGTTAAAGGCCATAAAAGGAGCTGTCAGTGCTATACAGAACCAGATCAGGAGGGCGAAGATATACCAAGCAATCGGTATGAATTCTCCCCAGTGGGTGTCGTTCGAGACCTTGTTCGATAATTGCAATGAACTCTATCCGGAGATCGAGTTCGTGAATGATATAGCTTCTTTGCAGCTATACGCAGATCCTCTTTTCAAGAAGGCTCTGTATAACCTGGTCGATAATACTGTAAGGCATGGACAAAATGCTACCAAAGTAAGGATTTCTTTCGAGAAGGATTACAGTGATTGCATTTCCATCATCTATGAAGATGATGGCGGAGGCATTCCTGATATGATGAAGAGCGATATCTTCAATTGTGGGTTCGGAAAGAATACTGGATTAGGTCTTTTTCTCATCAGGGAGATACTGAGCATGACTGACATGAAGATCAGGGAAGTAGGAAAGCTGGGAGAAGGAGTGAGGTTTGAAATAACTGTACCTTATGGAAATTATTCGATATTATAATCATCTTTTTTTGATGATTTTTTATTATATGAATAAAAAAAAGTTCCTCTTGAGGAACATCAGTCATCACTTATGATCAAGTAATATACTGGAATTTTCAGCAGATACAGGGAAAGAACTGAGATAAACATGGAAATTATCAGACTAACAACGATTTTCTGATCCGTTTTCAGCCATGCAAAGAAATACATGGAAATCAGAAACGTTGACAAGAATGATATCAGGGCGATGATTACTATCCGTTTCATTCATGATCCTCCAAATTCCGTTCGTAGCGTATGCTTTTAAGAACATAAAGGCAATACACCATTGAAAAGGTACTAATAATAATTGTTGCGATAGCAAATACGATTATCAATAAGGATAGTATTTCCGTGTAAACGGAAATGAAAATCATCATAATGACCAATCCTATGACCATCGTTGTTTTAATATAAGAAGTCATTTGACTTCTTAATCATAAAACCAAATCATTGCATAAAAGTCAAGAGAAGCTTGTTGACATGACGCTTATTGTGTTTTATGAAATAGATATGTTCGATTTGAGCAGATTCAAGGAAGCTTTTCCAGATCAATGGCAAGAGATAGTCGAAAGGGATAATGCGAACAGGCGTAGATCACGAACACAGCGCAGATTGACAATCGTCGGAGTGGGTACCATGCCTCGCATCGAGAATACTTCGTTGCAATACATCATTGAAGCTCTTCTGATCCTGTTCCCTGACCTTGAGAGCGAGAATTATGAGGGAAGAGAAGGAGCGAAGAAGGAGCTTATCAATGTCCGGCGGCTTTATGAGAAAGAGATAATCTTACTTATCGGCCAATGGCCAGATGAAGCTCTGAGAGCTATCGCAAGCGCTACGGATGATCCTGAAAGGAAATTCAAGTACTTGCTCAGATTGAGGAGATCAAATATCGTTTCATATACTTGAAACGATTTTTTTATCCATACCGTCTAGGTATGGATAGATGTTCTTGATTAATAATTGATAATGTTTCATAATATAATGTGCCAAGGTGAGTGGGGGACAAGAGAGAGTTATGTAAATCTGGGCACTCATGTCTTTTATCCCTCACTTTGACATTAAGTTTAAGCTGAGTGGCTTATTTTTTGTTTTAAAAAGAGGCGGTAGTGGATTAAATAGAATATTTATGTTATGCTCACTCCAGATTGTTATAAATTAAATTTAAAAATATGGCACAAATAGAATTAAATAAAGAGCAATATTTGAGATTATTGAAGGCCTTAGGAATTGCTTCTATGATGGAAGAATTCATCACTAAGGATGAAACAGAAGAAGAAGCTGTTGCAAATAAGAATTATGAATTCGAAGATTATCTATTAGGATATGCTAAGGAATTCGGATTAGAAGAGAGCGATAATGAGGAAGATGACTGGTTTGATGACCTTATGGCAGATGCTTATGACCTTGCTAATGATTACGGTGAGGCTGATATGTTCCAGAGATTGGCTTGGCAGCTCGCTTTGATCAATTTCCAGGCCGTAGCAGGAAAGGAATTCAATGCTGATAGCGATGAAGATTTTGAGAAAGCAATGGAAATCGAAGACCAGTACTTGGCTGAATTCGAGAATAATGGATTGAATAACTTAAGGATTGAGAAATAACCTGATCAAGAGAAAAGGTCCGCGAAAGCGGATCTTTTTAATTATGTGAAAAATAAAAACCCTTGGGAAAAGGGTTTATCAGATCAGATGGTGGCGGAGGAATAACATTCCTCTTCTGGTAGTGCGAGCAGTAGGCACTAAGGTTATCATGTCATCAGGAAGGTCTTCTTCATGGGTTCCGGTGTGTACTAGTCCGATCGAAGCGAGGTGTTCTATCAGATACTGGTCAGGCTCGTCGACTACTCTGCCATAGGCATACTTCTTAAGGATGATGCTCTGGCCGCTCGAAGGAGTAACCAGACATAGAGGCATTGTGTCGAGAATGAAGCCATATATCCGAGGTAATAGGAAATGCTTTATGACGATAACAAGCAAGATGATCTCTAAAGAAAGCATGATCAGGTATGATAAGCCGTAGACAATCGTTTCTATGATCATTCCATCTCCTCTTAGTCCTGATAAGGAACTATTCATAGTATTGATTACTTCTTCTAAAACTGCAAGGTTTGATATCGGTTCAGCGTCAATAAAATTTCGACTAGCATATCTTTTTATTATGGATATTGCCCAGTTCTTATTTTCTTGTCTGTTGATCATCTAATATCATGGGTATCGTGTTATTTTAGACGATTCGATTAATTGCGTTAATTGTCCTTTTTTGGTAAAATGAGTAATAGATTAGGAATGGAACTATTAGCGTGATAAGTAAGATTAATTCCAATATGTATTGGATCAGTTCCTAAGCCGATATTCGAATTCTGATCCAATGAAGTTCCTTTTAAGCGATCAAGTCCTGTTAGGAAATTCGTGGAAGGCAAGTTTTTTCTGAATGTCGGTATAATTATTAAAAATAATTTGTAAATATGCAAAATAGGGCTTTCACTCTTATCGAACTGTTAGTGGTAATAGCCATAATCGGTATTTTGGCAGGCTTTATAATTGTTTCGATGAGCGGAGCTTCGAATTCGGCTAATGATGCCCGTAGGAAGGCTGATATCAATCAATTATCTAAGGCAGTGATAATATGGAAAACTAATCATCCTGATGAGTTACTTCCTATCGATGTGGACGGTTGTAGCATAGGTGACGATTGTAGTGATAATACTGTGTTTGGAGAGGCATCGATACTCAAAGACCCTAATGGATCTTCGTATAATTATACTTCTGTTGACGGTATAGATTTCATCATAGTCTCTACTCTATCGAATGAGAATAAATATTTATTTGATTCATCGGTTGGCATGTATAATGAAGGAACTGGTACCGATGGGGCATGTGGTAGTGCAAATAAGACTTTCTATGCTACGGCTGCAGGATTTGGAACAAATACTTTCTGTTCATCAGGAACGGTCCTGAGTGTTCCTGCTTTTCCTGAGACGGGAAGCTCTTCTGATTGGTCATGCTTAGGAGTGGGCGGAGGGAAAACTGCTACATGTAGTGCTAGCAGGCAACTTTCAGTCTGTGTTGATGCTACAGGTATTGATTGTAGCGAGACCACTGATGGAAATTATACTTCGAATAGATATATGCTTACTGGAAGCCCTACTTCTTCTACTACTTGGACTGTACCAGCTGGGGTGACAGAAATAGAATATCTCGTAGTCGGGGGCGGTGGTGCAGGAGGAAGTAATACTGGTACTGGAGGAGTGGGGAGTGGCGGAGGAGGTGCTGGCGGATTGTTGCATAATTCTCTGACAGTAGTTCCTGGTAGTACTCATGCGCTTGCAATAGGTGCTGGCGGAATTGCTTATACTGGCAATAGTAATGGAGGTAGCGGGGCTGATTCTTCATTTGACTCAGTCATTGCCTTAGGCGGTGGCGGAGGCGCTGGTACTGTCAATCCTACTATTGGATTAACGGGAGGTTCAGGAGGAGGAAGTACTGGTGCAGCTGCCAGGGGTGGATATGGAACTCCTGGACAGGGTAATAATGGAGGAGTGGGTGAATATGGTAATGGAGGCGGTGGCGGAGGTGCTGGTGGGGTTGGTGCCAGTGTTACTCCTGGTCCTGGTGTCGTCGTTTTTGGAGGTACTTATGCAAGAGGAGGCGGAGGTACTATTTCTACAGGAGTGGGTGAATCTGGCACTGGAAATGGAGGCGGTGGAGGGTATGGTACTACCACAATTTATCCTGGCCGTAATGGTGGATCCGGAGTGGTGATTATAAGATTCAGTACACCTCAATAAAATATCAAGATGAGAGTCATAAAAGCTCTCATTTTTTCTACCTTAATATCTGTGGAATAGTCTTTTTAGAACCAGGAAAAGCCTTGATATATCAATCAAATATAGCCTTTATTAAAAATACTTGACAAATCTTTTTTTATGGACTACACTGCTTATTGTAATGATTGAGCGAAAGAGAAAAACAATTGAATAAAGCGGGATGGGAAACAAACTTTTTTAGTTCGTTCAAACCGCTGGAAGGCGATTTTTTTTCTGAAATTCTGAGATGACTGAAGCTTGAAAAATTAATATAGATTTTCAAAGAGAATAGAGTTATTATTTGCTAGTTAAAATAGATCAAAAATTTTTTATGGGCAAATGGTGGATGCCTTGGGACCAAACGCGATGAAGGACGTGGCCAGCTACGATAAGCTTCGGGGAGGTGCTAGCAACCTTTGATCCGGAGATTTCCGAATGGGGAAACCCAATCTTGCTTAAAACAAGATTATCATTTATGAAGCGAACCCGCTGAAGTGAAACATCTCAGTAGGCGGAGGAAAAGAAAACAATAGTAATTCCCTCAGTAGCGGCGAGCGAAAGGGGAGAAGCCCAAACCTATTTATGTTTACATAGATAGGGGTTGTAGGGGAACAGCGTCTATTCAGTTAGAGGAAGTTAGACATAACGAGTTTATTAGTTGAATGCTTTGGAAAGAGCAATCATAGAGGGTGATAATCCCGTAAACAAAAATAAATTCGTGCTTCTTGCTGTTTTACCTGAGTACCATCGAATCAAGACAAGTCGGTGGGAATCTGGCGGGACTACCCGCTAAGGCTAAATACAATTTGGTCACCGATAGTGAACCAGTACCGTAAGGGAAAGGTGAAAAGTAGCCCGGAAGGGCGGTGAAATAGTACCTGAAACCATTATGCCTACAAGGAGTCAGAGCTGAACTTTATGTTCGGTGATGGCGTGCTTTTTGCAGAACGAGCCAACGAGTTTTCTTTACCAATTAGTCTAAGCGCTTTTGGCGCGGAGGCACAGGGAAACCAAGTCTTAAAAGGGCGAAAAATTTAAATTGGTGGAGAAAAACCCGAAGCCAGACGAGCTTGCCATGGCCAGGATGAAGCTTTTAGAAATAAAAGTGGAGGTCCGAACCCGTAGATCGTTCAACGTCTTGGGATGAGCTGTGGTAAGGAGTGAAAAGCTAATCGAGTTTGGTAATAGCTGGTTCTTCCCGAAATAGTTCTAGGACTAGCCTCTCCGGCCACGTTCTTGGAGGTAGAGCACTGGAAGGAATACTGTGGCGAAAGCTAGGTATTTCTACCAAACTCCGAATGCCAAGAACTTTGCGGAGGGAGTCAGACTACGGAAGCGAAGTCCCGTAGTCGCGAGGGGAACAACCCAGATCGTCATCTAAGGTCCCTAAATTTATACTAAGTGTTAGTAAGGAGGTGAAATTTCTCAGATAGCTAGGAGGTTAGCTTAGAAGCAGCTACCCTTTAAAAAGTGCGTAACAGCTTACTAGCTAAGAGATTTTGCGCCGAAGATTTCCGGGGCTCAAGTATAATACCGAAGATACGACTTAGCATCTTATGATGCTAGGGGTAGGGAAGCGTTCCTATTGTGCTGAAGCAGTACTGTAAGGTGCTGTGGAGTGATAGGAAGTGAGAATGTTGGCATGAGTAACCACAATTAGGGTGAGAATCCCTAACACCGAAAAACCAAGGTTTCCTCAGCTACGAAGTTCGACTGAGGGTTAGGCGGTCCTTAGGAAAAGCCGAAGGGTTTATCTGATGGACAGAAGGTTAATATTCCTTCCCTTTGATATTATTCCGTAGGGGGACACAATCTTGTAATTTGAGCAGATTATCGGATTTCTGTTGACTATCTGAGGAGCAATCCAATGGATAGGCACGAGGTTCGCTTTCGAGCGAGCTAAGTCAAACGAGCAGGTTGTCAAGAAAAGCCCGCAGGGTTAATAATATCAAAACCGTACCGTAAACCGACACAGGTGGTTAGGCGTAAATATGCCAAGGTGAACAAGTGAAAGATCCTGAAGGAACTCGGCAAAAAAGTAATCGTAACTTAGGAATAAGATTTGCCTTCTATTGCTGCTTGCAGTGGATAGAAGGCCGCAGTTAATGTCTCTCTGGCGACTGTTTATCAAAAACACAGGTCCCTGCTTAATTCGTAAGAGGAAGTATAGGGGCTGAGGCCTGACCAGTGCCGGAACGTTAAAAGCGGCGGTTGCTTCGCTTTCGATTTATAATGATTGAAAGCTTTGCTAGTTTCTTCTTAGTTTAATATTTTTAGTTAGTAATAATAATCCTATTTGTAAATCAAAAAATCAAAAATTCAATCGAGATATCGACAAAAAGAACATATAGGGTTAATTTGTTTAAATCTAGGTAAGAAATTGCGAAGTTTTCTAATCGTTATGCATTTTATTGTAAATCGAGAGCGGAGCAGCTGACTGCTCCAAGCTTCCGGTGAACGTCCGCGGTAACTCTGACCGTGTTAAAGTAGCGTAATCCCTTGTCGGGTAAGTTCCGACCCGCATGAAAGGCTTAACGACCGGAGAACTGTCTCCAGGATCTGCTTGGTGAAATCGCAATAGGGGTGAGAATGCCCCTTACCTGTAGCTAGACAAAAAGACCCCGGGAGCTTTACTATACCCTGGCATTGAATTTTGGTGTTAGATGCGTAGCATAGGTGGGAGACTTTGAAATTATTCTTTCGGGAATAATGGAGTCGTCAGTGAAATACCACTCTTTTAATATTAAAATTCTAACTTTGTTATCTGCGTAGGATAATGAAAGACAGTGCTTGGTTGGTAGTTTAAGTGGGGCGCTTTTCTCCTAAAAAGTAACGGAGAAGTTTAAAGGTTGGCTAGTTCCGGATGGAAATCGGAATGGTCCTGTAAAGGGATAAGCCAGCTTAACTGCAAGACGGATATGTCGCGCAGGTGCGAAAGCAGAACTTAGTGAACCGACCATGGTTCGTAGGACCGTGGGAGATCATCAACTAAAAGCTACCCCGGGGATAACAGGCTGGTAGTGCCCAAGAGTCCACATCAACGGCACTGTTCGGCACCTCGATGTCGGCTCATCACATCCTGGGGCTGAAGAAGGTCCCAAGGGTTTGGCTGTTCGCCAATTAAAGTGGTTCGCGAGCTGGGTTCAGACCGTCGTAAGACAGGTTGGTCCATATCTACTACAGGCGTCGAGTCTTGAGGAGAGTTGCCCTTTGTACGAGAGGATCAGGGTGAACCAATCTCTGGTGTATCAGTTGTCACGCCAGTGGCATCGCTGAGTAGCTATAATTGGGAAGGGATAAGAACTGAAAGCATCTAAGTTCGAAGCCCACTCCAAGATTAGGACTTTTATCCAGGTTGAAGACTACGACCTTGATAGGGTGCAGGTGGAAGTTCTGTGAGGAATTGAGCCGAGCACTACTAATTGGATATTATATTGATTTATTTTAGCTAGCAATTACTAGCTCTATTCAAAGAAGAGAATCTATGTTAATTTAAGAAAACAAATCTTTTTGTTTTTAATATGGGGATAATACCGCAAGTGCTCCACCCGATACCATCCCGAACTCGGAAGTGAAATTTTGCAGGGCCGATGATAGTGGTTTCCGCGAAAGTAGGTCGTCCCCATATTAAAGATAAAAAGGTTTTTTATTTATAATTCAATTCTAAAAGGGCTATCAGTCCTTTTTTATTTGATACTTACTATTGCAAAAATATTATTTTATGTTATAGTCTTGTTACTTGATGAAAGCGGGGAGAGGAGAATGGATCAAGTTGACAAAGAGATATTCCTTAATATTTTTTTAGGAATAGTCAGTATCGATAAAGGAACAACACCAGAGGCCGTACATGGTGCTCTGATGAAGGCTTCGGGGGTCATTATCAATCCGATAGTGATATCTGAGGACATTCCAATGTATTGCGCAGCAAGCATTGCGAATGCAATAAATAATGATAATTTTTCTGATTTCTATCTGCTCATGGATCGGGTAGCAATAGGAGTCCAGGAAAGTATCAAGAAAAGAAGAGGTAAGAGAAAGCATAAAGGTTGATAAACACAACCTTTTTTATTTGACATCAAGCTTGATACAGAATAGTATGCATATGGTACTTTGTTTTGGTGATTAGGTTGATTTTCGAAGAGATAAAACAAATAGCTTATAAGGAGTATCTTTTCGATGATGTTGATATTTACATCATTGATCATGATCAATTCTGTAGTGGTAGTGGTTATTGGCAACTGGACGAATCGATTTCTCGGCAGATATCAGATGTCGTTATTAGTGCATTTGGAGATACTCCAGTTGACGAAGTAAATGGAATAGGTAATTTCCTTACTAGTACCAAGATGATTGCAGTGGCTGTCCATGCTGATAGGGTGGTAGGATTTGCTGCATGCAAGCCTTTTCCTTTCAGCGATTATCGTTTATTCTTCTTGACCAGTATGGCTGTAGATGAAGATTATATGCGAAAAAGGATAGGATTCCGATTGATCCATTCGTTACTCGAATCTTCAGAGATGGAATATCTCGTACTTGTAACCCAGAGTCCGGTAATGTATTGCTTGCTTGAGAAGGTATCGATTATCTGTTGTCCAGGAGCAAATACTTCTGACTATCTTCCTTTAGTGAGGAGGTTGTTGATCATGGCGGGTGGTTCTGGATTCTTCGATGAGAAGACCTTTATCTATTATGATTTCTATTCTCGTTGTCCTTATTCTCATATACCTCTTTCGGACAATAAAGAGGTGAACAGGTTTTTTGAGAATTCTTTGAATATCAGTGCTCGTAAGCAGAGTAAAGATGTATTCTTATTGCTTGCTAGGCGTAATATGACCTTTTAAAATGGTCATTTTTTTATTCAATATTTTGATTATGAGGATTTAATTTCTTATGTTATAATGTGCATTATTAGCAATAAATAAGGCACATGACTGATTTTAAATTCTTCAAAATGGAATAGATATTATAATACTTATGTTTTAGTAGTAACGATCGTTTTTTAGATAATAAATTCAAATAATTAAAATCAATTTATGATTAAAATTAAGAAATTAGTATTGAATGCTTTGATCTTCCTCTCGTTCTTATCTTTTGGTGCTGTGGTCAATGCGAATTATGATTCGTATGCTTATAAGTCTGGTTGTGGATATAATTCAGTTGGTCCTGCGACAAATCCTGCAAATTATGATAAATGTATCCATCATGCTTTGGGTTCTGGAAGCGGTTCTTATTGTGAGAGAACCGCAGCCTCAGCTGGCATAACTGCTGCTGGTTGCGGGGGGTGGCGTATTAGTCCTGTGAATGTAACAAATTATGATTCTGCTAATCATACGATATGTAAGTTTGCTTGTAAGAGCGGTAATACTGCTGATAGGAATTTTGCCATAGGAGGTTCTCATACGGCAACCTGCACTTCTTGTGCTAGTTGGTCAGCCTGTTCTGGTGGATCCCAGTCCTGTACTAGTAAGTCTCCTTCAGGATGTACTGGGGGTAGTTTTGCTACTACTAGGAGTTGTGGAAATGCCGGAGTCTGTAATAACGGTTGTGCTTTTTGCTGTTCATATGGAACTGCAATAAGTAAGTATGACCTTAACCCTAATTATTATTGGTGGTGTGCAAGTCCTAATGGAGGATCTAATTCTCCTCAATGTTCTTATAAAGCTAGTG
>JAQWEU010000078.1 GCA_028704755.1 Minisyncoccota bacterium
CTACTAATTCATTCACCTTATCATTCACCAAAGGAAGTGCTAGTAATACTGTCATCAGGAGAAGCATCAATACTGCTCCTACTACTATCGAAGAAGGAACCGCTGTCTATAACAGTACCGGTTCTTCTTTTACTGACAGTGATCCGACTCTCACCAAGAACACTACTTATTGCTATTCCATCTGGTCATACAATCCTAGTAATGCAGCCCTGTCTACGAGTCACATCTCCGGATGCGGAACCCTGTCCAATATGGCAAGTCCTACCAATCTCACTTTCCCCACAGTAGCCTACAATTCCATCATCCTTAACTGGACACCTGGAACAGGTTCTACCAAGACCTACATCGTCAGGAAGCAGGGTTCTATTCCTACGAACAAGGATGATGGCACTGTTGTCTACAATGACAATGGCAATGCTTTCATCGATACGGGACTGACTGATAATACTCAGTATTGTTATGCTCTCTATGGAACAGATGGTGCTGAATATACGGAGCCTTTGACAGGATGTCAGACTACTTCACAGATAATCAACGGAGCTTGTGGATCATCTAATAACACTAATTCATACTCAGTACCGACCGAAAATCTATGTTCTTCGGGAACAGCTAGTAATGTATTTGGAAATGGTCCTTGGTCTTGGGATTGTATTGGGCAAGGCGGAATCACATCTAATTGTTCTGCTAATAAGAAGGCTGATGGAACTTGCGGAACAGCTAATAGGTCATATCATTCTACTTATACTAGTTACAGAAGTAACACTTTTTGTAGTTCTGGAGAATCTTTTCCTTCTAATCCAGACTTTCCTACACAAGGAAACACGACTAATTGGACTTGTAGTGGAGAGAATGGTGGTATCGCTACTAATTGTAGTGCCTTTCATTCAATAAGTACTTGTATTTCAGGAGGAGGATTATCATGCAGTGAAATTACTGATGGCCTATATGTCATTAATAAATATACACTATCTGGCATATCTAGTAGTACGAGTACTTGGAGTATTCCTGAAGGAGTTAATAATGTTGAAGTCTTGGTTGTAGCTGGTGGTGGAGCAGGAGGATCAACTTATGGTGGTGGCGGCGGAGCAGGTGGATTGGTCTATAATTCCTCATATAACGTATCAAATAACATTACAGTAACAGTTGGTGGTGGTGGGGCAACTGAAAAAAATGGAGAAAATTCTGTCTTTGGATCTCTTACTGCGATAGGGGGTGGTGCATCGGGTGTAGGTGCTAGAAGTAATGGTAGTAATGGTGGTTCTGGCGGCGGTGGAGCAGGAGGACGTGCTGGAGGTGTTTGTGGTAATGGTGGGACAGGTAGTCAGGGGTATAACGGTGGCGCTGGAGCAAGTCTGCCATTGATTGATGGCGGCGGTGGCGGCGGTGGAGCAGGTGGCGTAGGGGAGACTGTTATTGATGTCAATCATTCTGGAGATGGAGGTATTGGAACGAGTAATTATTCAGATCTGCTTATAGCTGCTGATGCCGGAGTCGATATCTCTGGGGTGCATTGGATAGCTGGCGGTGGCGGTGGAAGTGGTTATGGTGGGGGTATTCCAGTTGGAGGTATTGGTGGTGGAGGAGATGCTACCATGGCTGGAGTCGCGAATACTGGAAGCGGTGGCGGTGGCGCCCATACTCCTTCAGTCGGAGGAGCTGGTGGTTCTGGAATCGTAATTGTACGTTACTTAGTGCCTTAACGATCCATAGATATTAAGAGATATGAGGAGTATCAAGGATATCGACTTCGATCCAGTCATGATAATTAAGTATAAGGTCGTATATGATGATTTTATTGCAGATATGAAAAATAGTGATGGTTTTCAATCTATAAAACCATAATATTTTCAGGAGGGGAATCAAGTTATTGTTATTTCTTGATTACTGTAGTATGGTAGCTATACTAACAAGATAAAATTATGGAAAAATACAACAATAGAAGAAAAAATTTTGATACTAATAGGAGGCCGAGGTTCGATCAAAAGAATCCTGAAAGGTATGATGCAGTATGCAGTTCCTGCGGAAAAGAATGCCAAGTTCCATTCAAGCCGATAAAAGGAAAGCCAGTGCTTTGTGTTAACTGTTATAAGATAAGTGACAGTAAAGAAATGTTGCGCTCAAATGAGAATCACAAGGCTATCTGTGACGAATGCGGTAAGGAATGCGAAGTACCATTCAAGCCTAATGGCAGAAAGCCAGTTCTTTGTAGTAGGTGTTACGAGAACGACAAGGAGGAATTTGACTTTGATGATATCCCAAAAAAGGATAACGATCAGATCGAGAATAAGCTCAATATGATCAATTCAAAACTTGATGAGATAATGAAGATGCTGAACATAGTTTCTTCGGTTGATAAAGGTTTTGAGGAGAAGGTCAAGAAATCAAAAAAGAAACTCAGACAGGCTAAGAATCTAAAATCCATTAAGAAGTCTAAAAAAAGTTCGGACAAGAAAAGAAAAACACCAAAAGACGACTAGGTATTGGCCGGATGTATATAAATAAAGGAGAGGAAAAAGAGTTGTACTATACAACTCTTTTTAGTTTATGACATAATCTTCTTCTGAAGCTTCCTATAACGAATAGTTACCTAGATTCTAGTTTGAAGTACCATATTTTTTAGGGTCCATTCCGAGAGCAAAAACTTGATAAGGAGTTAAATAATTCAGTCTCTTTCTGGGGCGATTATTCAGCTTCTTAACAATCATATTTATCTCTCTTTGGTTTACTTTAGCAAAATCTG
>JAQWEU010000035.1 GCA_028704755.1 Minisyncoccota bacterium
CCTTCCTCCCGGTTGTCCCGGGCAGTCCCCTATGACATATAAAACATAGGGCAAGGGTTGCGCAGGTTAACCCATTTAAGGGAGCAACTCAAGCCACCTGCTGACGACAACCATGCAGCACCTGGTCTACTGTCCTTGCGGTGGGCTATTGTTTCCAATAGCTTTCAGTAGAACTTCAAGCCCTGGTAAGGTTCCTCGCTTACTGTCGAATTAAGCCACGTGATCCACCGCTTGTGTAGGTCCCCGTCTATTCCTTTGAGTTTTAACCTTGCGGTCGTACTTCCCAGGCGGAACACTTAACGCGTTAGCTTCGCCACTGCAAGGGTCGACACTTGCAATAGCTAGTGTTCATCGTTTAGGGCGTGGAATACAAGGGTATCTAATCCTTTTCTCTCCCCACGCTTTCGTTTCTCAGTGTCAGGACTGCCCCAGCTAATTGCCTTCGCTTTTGGTATTCCACTTGATATCAACGGATTTCACCCCTCCACCAAGTGTTCTATTAGCCTCTAACATCCTCTAGTTTATCAGTTTTCCCCGCAGCCTCAAGGTTAAGCCCTGAAGATTTAACGAGAAACTTAATAAACCACCTACGAACTCTTTACGCCCAGTAAATCCGGATAATGCTCGGGACACTCGTATTACCGCTACTGCTGGCACGAGTTTAGTCATCCCTTATTCCTATGGTACAATCAGAAAATTTTTCCCATAGAAAAGAAGTTTACAAACCGAAGATCTTCATCCTTCACGCGATGTCGCTGCGTCAGGCTTTCGCCCATTGCGCAATATTCTCGACTGCTGCCTCCCGTAGGAGTATGGCCCGTGTCTCAGTGCCATTGTTGGCGGTCAAGCTCTCACTCCGCCTACCCGTCATTGCCTTGGTGAGCCATTACCTCACCAACTAGCTGATAGGACGCAGACTCATCCCCTACCGGAAAACCTTTACCGATTACTCGGACCATCAGGAATTAGCTTGGATTTCTCCAAGTTGTGCCTGAGTAGGGGGTTGATATCTACGCGTTACTAACCCTTACGCCGCTGCCCTTGCGGGCCGCTCGACTTGCATGCCTTATCCACATCGCCAGCATTCATCCTGAGCTAGGATCAAACTCTCTAAAAAAAGAAATAAAGTGGAACAACTCTAAAAAACTTAATTAATTAAAATTAATAAATTAAACGGTTGTTTTTAAAATTAATGCTTAAAAATCTATTCACTTTTCAAACAACTTGCCGTTGATAACAAAGACATCTTAGCTTCCTTCAAGACATTTGTCAAGTCCTCAGAAAACTGTCTTTTTTACCGATAAAACCGATAAAAATTTCAATGTTTTTGCCTATTAAATAACAACAGTATTTCTTATATCAAAATGTTTGAATAAAGTCAAATTTTTCGGACATAAGCCAGTCTTTTCCTTGATTTAGCAATGAAAAAGCAAATAATAAGATCCTTTTCCGAATAAAAAAAGGATGTATTAACATCCTTCGCAGATCTTCTGATTCGCGAATTCATTCATCTCACTTCCGAAAGGTGAAAGATTCCTGATTAGTACCCAGTCTTCATACCCTTTTGCTTGATTGACCATACCATCCAAAGCATAGCGGACATCCTCATTCTCTTTCAAGGAAAAAGATGCTTTTAGGCACAGATGAAAATCCTTGAAATTGGACGCTCTTCGGAATATCTGACGGTAATAATAATCACCTAGTTCTTGATAAGCACGATTGCCTTCAAGAAGCTCATCAGGGCCTCCTAAGGCATTATGATGATTCCACAGCTCAAACCAATCTTTTGACCGGTCAAAGCAATACGCTTTTACGATCATGACGAAAAGCCTAGCCTGTTGCTTCAGATTGAAACAGTCATATTCTTTAAACATAGTAACGTCCTATTCTCTTATTATCATTTTTACGCTCAATAGTAAAGAATTGTTTTTACACTATCAAAAAAGCGAGGGAGGCCTCGCTTTTCCATATTATCCTATTTCGCTATGATATTGCACTTGATCGACTCCTTACTACAACCATTTCCACTCTCAGCAAATCCTGTATTATCGACACAATAAATACTTCCGTCAGAGAATTCTTTCATCGTACAGTACTTCTCCTTAGATGTCGCAATGACGACTTGCTTCCCCTCCCCCTCATTTATCTGTTTTACCAGCTCCATTCCTGTCGTAGAGCTCACTACTCCAAGATATGTCCCCTTGCTCGTCTTCTGGTCCTCGAACCTCTTCTTCAGCTGATTGATCAATTCCTTCTTCTCTCCATTAGCATCGCTAGGAGAAACAGGAGGAGTAGCCGGAGGAGTGACTACAGGAGTATTTGGAGTAGCCGGATTCTGTACTGGTAAGCCAGGAGTGATAGTACTACCATTATCCTGGACACACTTCAATTCTTCCTTGCTACAGATACCATTAGCTATATAACTAGAAGAATCGATACACCAATTATTAGGATCATTGACCAATTTTTTACTCAGACAATACTTGTCTTCAGAATTCACGAAAACAGCCTTCACGTCACCCCACTTATTCACATCCTCATTGATAACCCTATTCATATCATTTGAGAACTCCAACCCCTTATAGCTCTTATTATCCACCTTATACTTATCAGCTATCAATCTCGCCTGTTCCATTGCAGACCTTATCTCGTTATCATCGAAATTATTATTATTCGTTACGAACAAGGAAGATAATGCCTTCATCAGTTCATCCAGCTCCACATGGCCATCAGGAGGGATTATTCCAATGATATTATTATGATTTTTCAAAGAGACAGTCATAGTCCCTTGGAGATCACCCAAGTCAGTCTGATTAGCATAGACGATATTCATCTTATAAATATTCGAATCCAAGATACCTGCCCAAATCAGGACATTCATCTTGCTCAGATAATTGTCATAAAAAGAATCATAATTCTCATTGAAATATTTTACCGTGTTCTCATCAGCACCGTTCTTACTAAGGATTGATAGGATGGATTCTTTCAATTTCTGCCTATCATACGAAACTTTCATCTTAAGGCAATAAGCCTCATCAATCTTTTCCACTCCTTTTGTTTCAAAGATAAAACCATCGATATTATCCATACTATTGAAAGAAGGCTCCATCACCCTTGCCATGTCCGCAGAAATATTCATGCCGTTTTCTGAGCCCATAACTCTTATCCACCTTCCGAAATACTCCTTCATGACAGACGGAATCATACTGCTCTCTGGTACTGAAAAATCTTCCACATTCAGATACAGGCTATTATTATATACTTTCTCATTGAGCGACAAGGAATACTTCTGGTCCAAATCATTTGTCTGGCTGATATTCAGAGAAGAGTCAAGCATATAATCATCCTTGTTCTTGAAATCGAACTTCCCATTAGTATTGATGATCAGGTTCATGTGGGAATTTATCAGATCATCAGTCCTCACTCCTGAAGCTTCGATGCTCTTAGCACCCTCCTTCAATTGGTTCCTCACACTTTCAGACAAGGATAAGTTTAATTCACCATTACTTGCGAATTCGACTGACTTCAGATTCTTCAATTGAGCCATTACCTTCGAAGATACTTTTTCTGGAGCAAGATAATTGAAATATGCGAACGACGAACCTCCGACTACGGACACCAATAATAACAGGAGGATTATCAATAATACTGGAGCACCCTTCTTAGTCTGAGGCTTCACCCCCGAAGCAATCGGCTGGGCATTCTTTTCGATCGGCTTCTTCTGTAATTCAGGATTGACAGTCTTATTCTCAGGTTGCTTACTGATAGCCTTAGAAGCAGGCCCTACCTTTGTCACATTTATCGAAATAGGCTTTATCGCATTGTCAACATCCTTGGCTTCAGCAGCACTCCCCGTATCGATCATATAACTATCCTTAGGCTTCGCCTGGACATTATTTTCTGCAGGAAAAAAAGCTAGAGGGTCAATAGGAGACTTCTCTATGGCAGGATTATTTGCCACATCCTGCTCCTTGAAAACCACATCATCGACTGATACGTCTCCGATCCTTATCTTCTCACCAGGAGCATTACCAGTTATGACGACATCATTCATGTCTTTAGGATAATCATCAACCTTTTTCGCTTCGATCACGGGACTAGTCATCAAAGCCTTCAGGTTGAATTCTGGATGCTCGTCAGCTATCTGCTTATACGCCTCATCCAAGATATCGACAGTCCATCCATTATTTAGAAGATCTTGCTTTACTTTTTCCCAAGATTGAGCGTGACTTAATTGATAGATTATATAATCAAGTAATTCCTTGGTTATCATTTTTTTAAAGAAGTTATTTTTATAATTTGATATTTGATAATATTGGATTAATTTTACCACACTTTTCTAAAAATACAAATGAACATCCTTTCATAATAAAAAAACCTTTTATAAATAAAAAGGTTATTTGCATATCAATTCATAAGCTGAAGAATACAGCTCATAAAGAGATGATATCAAGAAGTCAGGAAGCTTCTCACCAGGATTATTCGTAAGCCAATCCCTCAGGACCTGCTTGTCGAAACTATTCTGCGATTTTCCCATCACATACCCGTCCCTTGCCCAGAATCTCGAAGAATCAGGAGT
Source organism: Minisyncoccota bacterium (assembly GCA_028704755.1). Classification (GTDB taxonomy): domain Bacteria; phylum Patescibacteriota; class Minisyncoccia; order Minisyncoccales; family Minisyncoccaceae; genus Minisyncoccus. The sequence continues at coordinate 4,580 of JAQWEU010000035.1, forward strand.
CAGCACCTCGTCGATGATGCGCAGCTCCCATAAGTTCTGATTATCGTTCCAGACAAGTCCGAATTCGAACTTTGTATCAGCGATGATTATCCCTTTCTCAAGGGCCAATCTACTCGCCATACAATATATTTCTAAGCTGACAGAACGGATCTTCTCAGCCAAGATACGGGCATTGAAATAATTCGACTGCCTGAGATCGATTTCCTGGACACGGAGCCATTCCTTGAGCACATAAGACATCTCAGCAAAAGCTAGGGGCTCGTCATGTTGCCCTTTTGGCGCCTTGGTAGTAGGAGTAAAGATCGGCATCGGCAGCTCTTCAGACTCCAAGAGATTAGCCGGCAGATGATTATCGAGATAACTGCCCGCAACCCGTTGTCTGGATTGATAGTCTTTCCATAATGATCCACAGATATAGCCCCTCACGATACATTCAATAGGCAAAGCTCTTGCTCTTTTGACGAGCATGACCCTGCCATTGTACTTCTTCAGGTTCTTTATTCCGAACATCTCCAAGCATTGCTTAGGATTTGTCAGGAAGATATCGCTCTTGATGATAGACTCACCAACGGCACCCTTCCAATAATTCGACATCCTGTTCAGGATCACGCCTCTTTCCGGGACTTCACCGACAACACGGTCAAAAGCTGATATCGCATCAGTCGTCAAGATGAAAAGAAGATCTTCTCGATCTGGAACTGCATAAACATTCCTCACTTTACCGCTTATGAGCGGACTAAAGTTCTTGATTGTCCAATCGGTCATAAAAAGCTCCTCTTCTGTTTTTAAGGAACAAAAGATAGCATAGTTATAACATAAAATATTAATTTGTAAATAAAAAACCTGCTATTCAGCAGATTTCCTATTCATCTTTTCGTCAGCGATGGAATTAAGTACCTTTTTCAAACCTTCGATAGAATCATAATCATATATGGAAATAGTGATCACCTTATCATTATATTTCTTTAGAGCTTTTATCTTCTTTTCCAGATCCTTACTATCTGTCGTATCATTCCTGCTCAGAAAGACATACTCAGGCTTTTCCAATAACTCCTTATTATATCGTCCTAATTCCTTCCTGATCGTCTTATAATCAGTAACTGGCGTAGAGGAATCACTGGCTATGAAATGAAACAATATCTTCGTCCTCTCTATATGCTTCAAGAATTTTATTCCCAAACCTTTCCCCTTTGATGCTCCTTCGATAAGTCCAGGGATATCAGCAAGGATCAGGTCATAATAGACACCTAGGCTGGGCTCCAATGTCGTAAAAGGATAGTTAGCCACCTTTGGATTAGCATTAGTCAATTCCTTGAGAAGACTTGACTTCCCCACATTAGGCAATCCCACGAAACCGATATCTGCCATCATCTTCAGTTCTAGCCTGAGCTGGAACTCCTCTCCATCCAATCCTGGCTGTGACTGTTCTGGACTGGTATTCCTTGAAGACCTGAAAAGGAAATTACCCTTTCCACCTTTCCCTCCTTTCGCGATCAGTACCGGTTCTCCGACATTTATTATTTCCAATTCAGTATTATTAGTAAGATTATGGACGATAGTCCCTGTCGGTATTTTCAGAAAGAGATCCCCTCCTCCAGCCCCATCTACGAATTGACCCCTTCCATCATGTCCACCTTCCGCTTCGATCACCTTCCTAAAACGGAATTGCTGCAAAGCATCTAGTTCAGAAGCTCCAACAAAATAAATACTCCCTCCCAATCCTCCAGAACCTCCTGTCGGACCGAGATTATTCTTTGTCTTATTGAAAGCCACTGATCCAGCTCCCCCATCCCCTGCCTTTATCCTTATTGTAACATCATCTATTAACATATTTTTTTATTTATCTTTAAATTTGATATACTTCTTGCCTTTCAATTCATCTGGCATGTATTCCTGCTCCTCCTTATAACCATAATCAGGACTGTATTTATAACCGACACTATAGCCGATATCTTTCATCAGCTTCGTAGGAGCATTTCTCAGGTGCAGAGGAACTGGAAGGTTTCCCAATTCTCTAGCATCTGAATATGCCTCTCCGTATGCCCTATAAAGAGCATTGGACTTCTCGCACTTAGCCAGATAGACGACTACCTGGGCTAGGATCACCCCGCACTCAGGATATCCGATGAAATGACAGGCTTTGTATCCAGCCACTGCCTGCTCCAAAGCTCGAGAATTAGCCAGACCGACATCTTCACTGGCGAACCTGACCAACCTCCTGGCAATATACAGAGGATCTTCTCCCCCGTCAACCATCCTAGCTAGCCAATAAAGAGCCGCATCAGGATCAGAACCTCGTAATGACTTATGAAGAGCCGATATTATATTATAATGCTCCTCTCCATCCTTATCGTAAAGGATATTTATCCTCTGCAAAGCCTCTTTCACTACTTCCTCTGTTATCTTTATAGTCTTCTTGAAATCATCGACATCAAGATTAGGATTGATCGAATATTCCAAGATATTCAGAGCTGATCTAGCATCCCCGTTCGAGAGCCCTGCGATCAATTCGATCAACTTCTCATCCATCTTTACCTTATACTCTCCATAACCTTTATCCTTATCCTTTAAGGCTCTCTTCAAGATGCTTACGATATCTTCCTTCTTTAGCCTCTCAAAAACGAACACCCTACATCTCGATAGGAGAGCGTTCCTCACTTCGAAACTAGGATTCTCTGTCGTTGCCCCTATCAGGACCATCAAACCATTCTCTATATGTGGCAATAATCCATCCTGCTGGGTCTTGTTCCATCTATGGATCTCATCGACGAATAAGATCGTCTTCCTACCTGTCAGCTGATTGCTCTTTGCCCTATCGATTATCATCCTCAGGTCCTTCAATCCGCTCGACACAGCACTTATCTTCACGAAATCAGATTTTGTCTGCTTGGCTATTATCCTCGCTAAAGTAGTCTTTCCCGTTCCAGGAGGTCCCCAGAATATCATCGAAGGAAGAGCATCGGCTTCGATTGCTTTCCTGAGCAATTTTCCCTCTCCGACAATGCCAAATTGCCCGAAAAAATCATCTAAGCTTTCCGGTCTTAATCTCTCTGGCAAAGGCCTATTCCTGTAATCTTCAAATAATGACATACTCTTTACTGATATTATTATTTATTTTAAAATAAAAAGCAAGGAAATAATGGACTTTTACCCGTTTTTTGCTATAATATCCCTAGTTTTAACAATATTAAACAATCAATAATTATGGAAAATCAAGACAAGAACACCCTTTCCGAAGAATTCTTCCCTAAGAGCTACGACTTCAAGGCTTCAGAAGAGAAGTGGAGGAAAGACTGGGAAGAAAAACAATTATATAGATTCGATTACAATAAAGGAGATAAAGTCTTCTTAGTAGACACCCCTCCGCCTTACGTATCAGCTGATCATCTCCATGCTGGACATATCATGTCATACACTCAAGCAGAATTCATCGTCAGATACAAGAGGATGCGAGGATATAACGTCTTCTATCCGATGGGATTCGATGACAACGGATTACCTACAGAAAGATTCGTCGAAAAGAAATACAGTATTGATAAGTCCAAGATAACCAAATCAGAATTCATAGCTCTATGCCTTAAGGAAACGGAAAAAGGCATCGAGACGTATAAGAATCTTTGGAACAGTCTCGGAATATCTGTCGACTGGTCAAAGACATATAGCACTATCGACAAATTACCGACTAAGGTTTCCCAATGGTCCATCCTAGACCTTTATAAGAAAGGATTGATATACAAAAAAGAATTGCCTATACTCTGGTGCCCTTTCTGCGGAACAGCTATCTCTCAATCAGACCTTGAGACCAAAGAAAGAGAATCAAAGATGAATTACATCCGATTCACCTTAGGGAATGGACAAGAAGGCATCATCGCTACCACCAGACCAGAAATGCTTCCTGCTTGCGTAGCTGTCTATTACCACCCAGACGATGAAAGATATCAAGACATCAAAGACGGAGAAGCGACAGTTCCTTTATTTGATTTCAAAGTCCCTATCAAGACCAGTGAAGCCGTCGATAAGGAAAAAGGGACTGGATTGATGATGGTCTGTACCTGGGGAGACCAAGAAGACTTAGAGAAATGGAGATTAGATAATCTCGAAACCAAGAACCTGATCACCGAAGATGGAAGGTTGACAGAAATCGCCGGTAAATATCAAGGAATGATAATCGAGCAAGCCAGGAAAGAAATCATCAAGGATCTGGATAGTGCTGGATTATTACTCAAACAGGAAAGCATTATCCAATCAGTCAATATACACGAGAGATGTGATACTCCGGTAGAATTAGTACAAAGCAGCCAATGGTTCATCAAGATCGCTGAGAACAAGGAAAAATGGCTTGAGATGGGCAAGAAAATCAACTGGTACCCAGAACACATGTATAATAATTACGAATTATGGGTAAATTCCTTGAAATGGGACTGGTGCATCTCAAGGCAGAGATATTATGGAGTCCCTTTCCCTTTCTGGATATGTCAGGATTGTGGAGAAATAATCATCCCGGATGAGAATGACTTGCCAGTCAATCCTTTCGAACAGGATGCTCCGACTGATAAATGTCCCAAATGCGGAAGCTCGGAGATAGAACCAGAAAAAGACGTCATGGATACTTGGGCCACTTCCTCCTGTACTCCGTTCCTACTCCGAGAAATAGTGGACGAAAAAGATCTTTTCCCAGTAGACCTTAGGCCGAATGCTCACGAGATCATCAGGACATGGGATTTCTATTCCATCGTCAAGAGCGCCCTACACTTCGACAGCATACCTTTCAAGAACGTCATGATTTCTGGACATGGATTAGATGAACAAGGCAAGAAGATATCCAAGAGATTAGGAAATTACACTCCATCAGATAAGTTAGTAGAAGAATACGGAGCAGACGCGATAAGATATTGGGCTACCGGAGCCGGACTAGGACAGAATCTAAGATTCAACCCTAAGGAAATAAAGAAAGGTAAGCAGATAACCACCAAGCTCTGGAACGTTGCCAGATTCATCATGATGTACGACCATAACACAGACAAGTCAATCGAACCGATCTATGGATATGCTGACAAATGGATCATTGAAGAGATGAATAAGGCTATAGACCAGACAACTAGATTCTTTGAAGAATACCAATATGCCAAAGCAAAGAGCGAGATAGAAGAATTCTTCATGTCAAAATTCGCAGACTACTATGTAGAATTCGTGAAATATAGGCTGAACGGAGACGATATCGCCTCGAAGAACGCATGTTTGATCTCCTTGAAAGAAGTCTTCAATAACATCCTAAAACTATACGCCCCTATCATCCCATTCATAACTGAAGAACTCTATCAATATTTCAAAGAAGATAAAGAAATTATCAGTATCCACAAATCCGCTTGGCCAGAACCGATAAACATCGAAGGATTGAACACTTTAGATATTGCAGACTTCGCCGAAGCCCTTAGTACTATAGATGAAATAAGAAAATACAAGTCGGAGAACCAAATATCATTAGGAGCTGAACTGGAAAAATATGAATTAAAGACAAAAACCAGACTTGATAAATATGGTGAACTGATAAGCAAAGTAGGAAGAATAAAAGAATTGAGTTAGATAAAACCGCTTCAAAAGAAGCGGTTTTCTTATTGCGGAGTCAAATATCGTATAATTACCACACCCGAACCTCCCTTTCCTCCAATTTGATTTCCAGCTGTCTGATAATCCTTTCCACCTCCTCCTCCACCACCTAGTCCATCCACTCCTCCAGTTGCTGGGTTATTTGATGCATTATATACCCCATAAGCACCTGGCCCTCCGCCACCAATACCTCCTTGAAGCTGAGAGTATGGAGCTAAACGATTATTAGGGGCTCCTCCTCCTGCGTAATATACTGCAACACCAGTTATGGAAGATTGCAAGCCTGCTCCTCCAGCGCCAGTATCAACCCCTGCAGCTCCCGCTCCTCCTCCTGATCCACCATTTCCATTGCCTCCATTATTACCCTGGCCAGCAGTTCCAGCTCCTCCAGTACCTGCTCGGCAAGCCCCTCCTCCTGATCCACCTGCTTTTCCATTTATAGCCCACGAATTATTATAGCCACCTCCTCCTCCACCAATAGAAATAATAGAACTAAATACAGAATTTTCTCCATTCGTACCATAGTCATTATTAACCCCTCCAACTCCTCCTTTTCCGACAGCAACTGTATATACGTCCCCAGGAACAACGCCCAAAAAACCCGTTCGAAAACCTCCAGCTCCTCCTCCACCCCCACGATTACCACCGCCTCCTCCTCCACCAGCAACAACCAAATATTCTACCTGATTAACCCCCAATGGAGGTGTCCAATTTAAACCACCCGAAACAGTAGCTCCTGCAGGTAAAGTAAATTTATCTACAGTGTAATTACCATCCGTAGACTGAATAAATATTAGTCCTGTAGAGATAGTACTTGCACATCCAGTAACAGGTTCAGTATATTCAGTATTATCCGTAGCATAGGCAGCATAGCAGTATTGGGTATTCGTATTAAGTCCTGTATCAATAAAAGCATTGCCATTGTCATTGTATACGACAGTACCATCATCCTTGTTCGTAGGAATAGAACCTTGCTTCCTGACGATGTAGGTCTTGGTAG
>JAQWEU010000079.1 GCA_028704755.1 Minisyncoccota bacterium
CCAAGAAGCCTATATGTCCATAATGGATCAGGAATTATCGAGAGAAATTCAGGATGGACGAGTGGATTCAAGAATATCGAGGTGAAATATAGCGCCGGATTCACTCTCCCAGATGAAGAAAGCGGAGGAGATTATACTCTCCCAGAAGATATCATCCTAGCCGTTAAAAGAATGTCGGCCAGGATATATGAAAAAAGGACTGCTGAAGGAATATCATCAGCTGAGAATATCTCTTATAAGGATTTCTTAGATGAAGATATTAAGTCGACGATGAGTTCTTATTATAAATTCAGGTAATGTTCAACAAAATAGAAAAATTCATATCGGATAATTGCGAAAATATGTTCAATTTTAAGACGTTCGAAATTTGGAGGCCCTCTGATTCTGATGATGAGAGTCTAGGCGCTTATTATCTAGGATATACCAACACCGGGAGAACGGTTACTGGTAATCTCAAGATGGCCGGCGCAGAGTTCTCGATGATGGTCGATGGAGCTTTCGGTAAGACATATATCTTGAAAACTGATGACGTATATTCCGATATCCAGGAGGGAGATAGATTAAAAATCGGAGAAGAGTATTACGAAGTCCAAGGTTTTACCAGGAACGTAGATACTCCTTCGAGAAAGATGACCATAACCTTGATAAAAGTAATATCAGCATGAACTTAAAAGTCACCCTACAAGGAGAGTTATTGAAAAAGATGCCTAAGGCGGCCATATTCGCCCAGGAGAGTATCAAGAAAGCGGTCAAGGATGCTTCCACTCAACTGATGGAAGATGTCATCACTAGCGCTCCTTATGGAATAGGTGACTTGAGGAAATCGATAAGGAGGACATTTTCTGAAAACGGATTATCGGCGAGCATCTTCCCTACTGTCCAGTATGCCTATGATCTTCATGGAGAGGACAAAGCAAGGGGAGAACGTTCAGCACCTTTCACCATTCCGGCTGAAGAAGCCAAGGAAGGAGGATCATTATATCGATGGGCCAAGAAGAAAGGACTGAATCCTTGGGCCGTCAGAGGAGTGATAAAGAAGAAGGGTAGGATGTATCAGCCTTGGATAAGGGAAGTCGCTGAGAAAGATGAGAAGATAGTCGGAGATATTATCGGTGAAGCATTAGATAGGATAACAAATCATTTGAAAGACTAACATGTATCAATCAATAAGGGCAGCTATTAAAAACGTACTCGATGGAATAACATCGATACCAGAAGTTCATGATACTGATATGTCTTCATTCGCCAAGTATCCGGCTGCAGTCGTAGTCCCTTCTCAGAATACTGCTGATTATAGCCTTACAACGGCAGAATCTAACAAGGAGGTATACATCTTTACGATAAGATTGCATTATCCTTTCACTGAAGGCCAGGCTACAGCAGACCACGCATTGGATATGGCTGCAGATAGTGTGATCACTGCCTTCAGGAATAGGAATATACTCGGAGATGCGGCAGATTGGGTTGCTCCCGTACCGTCGATATGGGGTTACCAGTCAAGACCAGATGGTCAGATGCGTATTGCCGAGGTAACAATAAGAGCAACTAAGTATGTAGAAAATGGGAGTTAAAAAGAATAAAGTCAAGATCAATGTCACAGAAGACAAGAAAGGCGAAGTGAAGATGGAAATAAATTTTCACTTCCCTGCCACGAGAGTAAATATCAAGGCCGTCAACCTTGATGAAGCGATTAAAAAAGTAAATAAAAAAACAAATGATCCAACGAGGTGAAGACATAAATATAGGTGTTGGGATGGAAAATCCTAGCGCAAGGGGTACGAAAGTGACTCCGCAGATGTGGATTCCTGGGAGAACTCCTACTGGAATCAAATTGAATGTGAATAAGGCCACCATAAAAGAGACAAGGGCCAATAAGATAGCTAGTGAAGGAACCGAGCCAGTAATGAAGACGGCATCCGGAGACCTAGAAGCAAATATCAGGTCAAAGTCATTCGGATATCTATTCAGGTCATTGCTAGGAAAGTGTACTTCTGCCGCTAAGGGTGGAGAATCAGGCGTTTATGAGCACACTTTCGAAGTATTGCCAAGTAATCCTGAGCACCCATCTCTTACCCTTGGCCTATCTCAGCCAGCTATCCAGGACTACTCATATCCTTTAGCAGTAGTATCTGAAATGAAAATCAATACTACTCCGGAGGATTTAGTAGTAGCTACTGTATCGATGCTTGCTTCAGCAGAGGAAGAGAAATCACCTGATTACGTCGTAGCTTACGATGCCGATGACATATATTTCAGGCACCAGGATGTGAAGATCTATTTTGCTGCCGATGTAGCAGGATTGGCTACTGCAGCAGTGACTAAGGTTAAGTCCTTAGAGGCAGACATCAAGAATAACGCCGCAGAAGACCAGAACGTGAGCGAATTGAATCCAGGTAACATCTTAGCAGGTCTGATCGATGTGACTGGTAGCTTCGAAGCTAATTACAATTCAAAAGATAACCATGATATTTTTGATGACAATACTTATAAGGCTATGAGGATTGTCCTGGAGAGAGTAGATTTAACTATCGGATCAGCATCGCACCCTAAGATCCAGATAACGCTTCCTAGGGTATCATTTACCAATCTGACTCCTAATAGGCCCATCGATGATATCGTCACTGATAGCGTAGAGTTCCAGGCTCATTATGACGATGATGAGGCACAGGCTATCGAGATAATAATAACAAAC
>JAQWEU010000036.1 GCA_028704755.1 Minisyncoccota bacterium
AATTGTTTGCATTGAGAGGATTGCTTGCTCTCGTAGCACTACAATTAGTAACTGATGTTCCTCCATTGATTCCATTACATGCCCAAGTGACAGTACTTCCTAAGGCTGGGAAAGTAGGAGTAGCTGGAACAGCTGTACCGCTAGTGCATAACACTCCAGTAAAGGCTGTGGCACTATAAGCATAGTTAGTCGCACTAGTACCACAAGCTCCGTTAACCTTCTTATTAGCAGAACATGATGCATTAGTTCCTCCGTTGATTCCAGTACATGTCCATGTCCATGGTCCAGTTCCAGATATTATTCCAGGTGTTCCGATAGTACATGTCGGAGTAGGTGCAGTATCATAATTCCCTACTGCAGGACAGATTGCATTCTGTGCCCTCTTAGCATTACATAGATTAGTAGTAGTTCCCCCATTAGCTCCTTGACATGCCCAATAGATAGTTCCTCCTAAGGATGGAAATGCTGGAGAAGCTGGAATAGTTGTTCCACTGTTGCAGAAAGTACCAGTATAAGCATTTTGTAACTCCGTATATGTTGTATTATTAGTACCACAGACTCCATTTATTAGAACATTAATCGTAGGAGAGCTTGTTTGTCCGAACCATGAGACATCTTTTTGTATCATTCTATACTGAGGATTATATGATCCAGAAGTTACAGGAGCAGTCATCGTAAAATTGAAAGTGAATTGGCCTCCAGTACTGACAGTCGTTCCTGCTGGGATATAGAATCTTGATAAGCCAAATTTGCCAGAATCAAGAGCTCCATCCCCCACACCTCCTAATGCAAATGAATTGCTCATCCCCTCATTTCCTCCTACCCACGGAGTTACTCCAGTATTTTTCATGGTCACACTTACAGAATAAGACTTACCAGCCTCCATGGATACAGGAATCGTACTCAAAACAATGGCTGCATCTAAAGAAATTGGCTTAGTAGCACTACATTCTGAACTAATCAATTTTGACATACTGCTTATACAATACCATTTCCACGGATCATTAGCAGGAAAACTAAGAGTTTTTAAAGAGACTGTTGCAGCAGGAGTAGATGATCCAGAGGTCAATCCATAATAATTAAAGGCTACCCTACCACTGCTTCCAGCTCCACCAGCACCACAGCTTCCTCCCCAGGCATTAGTTCCTCCGTTACCACCGGCACCACCGACCGAAGCAGTTGTAGTATTCAACGCCAAGACATTTCCAGTAATGAGCACTGAACCTCCAGCACCTCCGCCACCGCCAGCAGCACAATCATCTGCAGAAGAAGAATTTCCATTGGCTCCACTAGTGCCATTTGCTCTGATAGTTCCAGTATTATAGATATTGTTCCCGTAGATCATGATGATTCCTCCTCCATTTCCTCCAGGAATGTTTCCTCCATTCACAGAAGTACCAGAAGCTCCACCACCAGATCCTAAGAATACGTTAGAAAGATCTGCTGCGCCATAACTGCCTCCAGCAGGACCCCCAGCTTCACCATATGAAGTTCCGGCTCCAGCATTTCCACTAACAGCATGACCGCCGCCTCCGCCGCCTCCTCCACCTCTTCCAGAACTGGTAGAACCAGCACCTCCTCCTCCACCACCAGCAACAGCAGGTAGAGCGACATGATTACCTAAAGCACTTGCACACCTGCTAGTAGGAGCGACATAATTCGTTCCGGTATAAGACTCCCCTCTACCTCCAGCTACTGTAGGCCAAGGATAACCACAAGCAGCACGGCCATTTACAGCATCACCTCTGAAACCTTTACCATTCACATCGATGATTCCTGATTCCGTCAGAACACCATTGCTCCTGAATATCACTACCCCTCCCTTTGCTCCATCCCAGGCATTAGCAGTGACGATAGCATTAACACCTATTGTTACATTGTTCCAATTAGGAATCCTTTGTACCATTATCTTCTGGGTTGTTCCATTGTAAGTATTCACTAGAGCAGAATCTAAAGTCAGAGTTGATTTTCCTGCAGGCGTATTTACAGTAATAGATTTTATCCTGACTGTTTCATATTTTCCAACGTTAGCATAATCAGAAGAAGTACCTTGAAGGTTGATTATCAATATCTCATCGCCGACTGAGAGACCAGCAGCATTTGATGAATCGATCACTACCTGGCTTCCTCCTGCAGTCCTATTCTCCGTGACAGAAAAATTCACGCCAGGAGCAGTCGCTGGAGAACCAGGCCAATTAGTCACTGTATTCAAATTATATGTAGTAGAAGAAGCAGGAGAAAGATTCATGCTTCCATCACTACCAGTCCCATAAGAAGGAGAAGCTATGCCTGCCTCGCAAAGATTAGTAGTTGGAGCAGAAAGAGAAGTGCTTCCGCTAGCAGATCCGCAGGAAGGAGGAGTCTGACTAGCACTACACTTCAAACTCATTGATCCTGACATACTGGCACAATACCAATCCCATGGTCCTACTACAGGAAAACTAAGAGTTTTTAAAGAGACTGTTGCAGCAGGAGTAGATGATCCAGAGGTCAATCCATAATAATTAAAGGCTACCCTACCACTGCTTCCAGCTCCACCAGCACCACAGCTTCCTCCCCAGGCATTAGTTCCTCCGTTACCACCGGCACCACCGACCGAAGCAGTTGTAGTATTCAACGCCAAGACATTTCCAGTAATGAGCACTGAACCTCCAGCACCTCCGCCACCGCCAGCAGCACAATCATCTGCAGAAGAAGAATTTCCATTGGCTCCACTAGTGCCATTTGCTCTGATAGTTCCAGTATTATAGATATTGTTCCCGTAGATCATGATGATTCCTCCTCCATTTCCTCCAGGAATGTTTCCTCCATTCACAGAAGTACCAGAAGCTCCACCACCAGATCCTAAGAATACGTTAGAAAGATCTGCTGCGCCATAACTGCCTCCAGCAGGACCCCCAGCTTCACCATATGAAGTTCCGGCTCCAGCATTTCCACTAACAGCATGACCGCCGCCTCCGCCGCCTCCTCCACCTCTTCCAGAACTGGTAGAACCAGCACCTCCTCCTCCACCACCAGCAACAGCAGGTAGAGCGACATGATTACCTAAAGCACTTGCACACCTGCTAGTAGGAGCGACATAATTCGTTCCGGTATAAGACTCCCCTCTACCTCCAGCTACTGTAGGCCAAGGATAACCACAAGCAGCACGGCCATTTACAGCATCACCTCTGAAACCTTTACCATTCACATCGATGATTCCTGATTCCGTCAGAACACCATTGCTCCTGAATATCACTACCCCTCCCTTTGCTCCATCCCAGGCATTAGCAGTGACGATAGCATTAACACCTATTGTTACATTGTTCCAATTAGGAATCCTTTGTACCATTATCTTCTGGGTTGTTCCATTGTAAGTATTCACTAGAGCAGAATCTAAAGTCAGAGTTGATTTTCCTGCAGGCGTATTTACAGTAATAGATTTTATCCTGACTGTTTCATATTTTCCAACGTTAGCATAATCAGAAGAAGTACCTTGAAGGTTGATTATCAATATCTCATCGCCGACTGAGAGACCAGCAGCATTTGATGAATCGATCACTACCTGGCTTCCTCCTGCAGTCCTATTCTCCGTGACAGAAAAATTCACGCCAGGAGCAGTCGCTGGAGAACCAGGCCAATTAGTCACTGTATTCAAATTATATGTAGTAGAAGAAGCAGGAGAAAGATTCATGCTTCCATCACTACCAGTCCCATAAGAAGGAGAAGCTATGCCTGCCTCGCAAAGATTAGTAGTTGGAGCAGAAAGAGAAGTGCTTCCGCTAGCAGATCCGCAGGAAGGAAGAACTTTTACAGATGAACATGCTTTTGCTACTCCCCCATTCACTCCGCTGCAAGTCCAATTGAATGCATTACCCGATACGCTAACTGTACTAGCTGTCCCAATATTGCACAATCCAGTTGTCGGAGCATCGACTGAACTTCCTCCATTAGCAGAACCACAAATTCCATCGGATTTGAACAATGCTGAACAAGAAGAATCATCTGTAAAAACAGAAGGATTACTTCCACTGCAAGTCCATAAGATATTCGTACCGGAAATATTTGCAAGAGACGGAGTACCAGTAGTACATAGTCCAGTTGTCGGAGCAGAAGTAAACGTTCCTCCATTCGATGTTCCACAGGTACCCTTAAAGTTAACAGTACAAGAAGCAGTGGTTCCTCCGTATTGACCACTACATGTCCATGTCCAAGGACCAGTACCAGAAACAGATGAAGCTGTTCCAGGTGCACATAGATTAGCAGTAGGTGCTGAAGTAGCAGAACTTCCGCCTGAAGAACCACAAGCTCCATTACTAGCAGCACATACTTCTGTAGTGGCAGGACTACTTCCCGAACACGGAGCATTTGTCTGAGAACAGGTCCTTGTCCTTATCCATTGAGAGCCGCTCTGATAACATGAACCATATGCACTACAGCTCCATTCACAAGCAGGAGTACAGGCACGAGTACTTGCAGTATAGGAAGTTGAACCACTACAAGGAGTGTTGGTAGCATTACATACATTACTTTCCGTATGAGAAGAACCACTACATCCTGTCCAACTACAAGAATATGTACAAGCTGGCGTACAACCAGTTGAGTCAGTATACGAATATGACCCACTACAATACCAATTAGTTGCAGTACATGTCCTTGTTTGAGAATGAGAAGATCCACTGCACCCGCTCCAACCGCCACAAGAATAATTACAAGCGGGAGGAGGACAATATGTCTCTCTCGCAATAACAGTATTAGACCATCCAGAACAATCATTATTGTACCCCCCAGCACATGACCTTACCCGAAAAGAAAAAGGGACACTGCAAGAAGCAGAATAACCAAAACTAGTAGGGTTTCCTGGATTCCAAAATCCAGTTCCACCTCCAGAATAATTGTTTTGATTCTCTATATACCACTCAGCATAAACTGCGCCTGGCACATTTGCATAGCAATTTATTTGCCCACCACCTGTCGGCGCACAACTTGTAATAACTGCTGTTGGAGGAGCAGCCATTATCTTTCCAGGAAACACTACGACAATTAAAGTAATGATTAAAATATAAACTCTTCTTAATAGATTCATGATAATTAAATTATTCTTATTTATTGCATCAATTATACCGCATACATAATTTTATGTAAAACAAAACAGGGCTATGATTTGCCCTGTTTTATTTAAAAAAGATTATTTACCACAACCTCCAGCAGTCCCCTGCCCACTCGTACCATCTCCGAATCCTGGAACAGGGTTATCAGTAGAAAGAGTACTGGTACAGACCTCAGGAGAATTATTAAAACCGGAGCAGATCGTTTTCAATAGACTGTTACTATCTCTTCCCGATGAGGACTGGACCCCATTTATCACTAAAGTCGGAGATCCTTGTACTCCATACTTCAGATTGTCTTCCTTGAAAACATCAAAACCTGGGAATTCAGAAACATATCCTACATTGTTCTTGAAATTATCTAATACCTTGAATTCCTTATCAGCACTACTGATACAAGCTGATAACTTTACCTTATCGATCGATGTTGAGATGATGCACTGATCAGAATTTCCATCCTTTAAGAAGCATTTCAGATATGATAACAATTTATCTTTCTGTTCTTTCTGGATGCAGTATTGATTAAGCTGTTCTTTCAACTCAGCTTCTCCGTGCATTGAATAATTACAGAACTTCAACTGGAAGTCTACATTACTACCCAAAGCCTCGATCGCAGGAATGATTCCCTTTTCGATCTGAGCACCATAAGGACAATGGCTCATGACGAACAATTCTACCTGAGGCTTATCTGTCTTCTTTATCTCAGTAGCAACAGTCTCCTGGACAGGAGTCTCTGGTTGCTTAGTCAGATCAGTTTCCTGGAATGTCATAACCTTTCCATCTGTTGAAACATAAGTTGGCACGACTACGTTATTTGTCGTCTTCGCTTCGAACCTATAGAATGGCCTGATAACATCCTCAGTCTTATCTATAACAACATCCATTCCAGAAACAAGATATTTCTTTATATAATCAAGTGCGATCTTTATCACATTGTCTCTTTTTTCTGTATTTACCTTTTCAATAGAAACTGATTGATTATCAATTGTTACCACACTCACGTCCCTTACCTTTCCTTGTTCGCAACTAGAAAGACTGTTCAACTTTTTTAAAGTCATGGTACTGACCGTTCCAGTTGGATTGGTTAAGCCTATTGGTTTCAATATTTCTGATTTATACTTATCCTGGAATCCCATGACAGCCGCAGCCATATATACATCGAATGAATCTGACACCCATCCTTGCTTATAAAAACCTTCTGAAGCCAAAAGGACTTTCAGAGCTTCTACGTCTGAACCCTTATCGCCGAATTCGATATCATTTTTAAAATCATAGCACCAGTTCTCATTGCTTGCATTAGCAAATCCTAAGAAGCAAAAAGAAAATAACATAACTGATCCAAGTATTTTCTTATTCATTTTTACTTTATTAATTATTAATTATAGAAATATTATAAACTTTTAAACTCCTTTAATCAATAGTACAAAAAAGGCAACTTGCTAAGAAATTGCCAAAACACTTCGAGTAAAATATCTTAATTTTTCATACCCATAAATCAATATTCCATAAGGCATTAACCACCCTATCACGATCATCATGAAAATGATAAAAGCTAAAGAAAAAGAAAGAATCCTCAGATAATAATTATTATCTCCCTTCATACACATCACTCAAAAAATACTATTTCTCATATAGCACGACTTGCAGAAAATTTAAACCATATTTCAATTGACAGATGATTAATTAAAAGCAACAATTTACTTATAAAATAATTATTATAAAAATGAAAATAAAACATTTATTAGAAATATCGGTATTCATATGTGGAGCCATTGTCATGATTTTCGAATTATGCGGCTCAAGAATATTATCTCCTTTTCTTGGAACATCGACCTTTGTCTGGACCTCCATAATAGGGGTCATAATGGGAAGTCTCAGTTTGGGATACTACTACGGCGGCGTCCTAGCTGATAAGAAATCAGATTATGAAAATTTTAGTAAGATAATCATGGTATCAGGAATCCTGATCCTAGTATCTTTTTGGCTCAAAGAAATTATTCCAAGCATCTTCATGAACATACCAAGACTAGAAATATCTTCATTATTCTCCTCCCTATTCCTATTCGCTCCAACCAGCTTCTTCCTCGGTATCATCTCTCCATACGCTGCAAAGCTTAAGAGTAAGGAGGTAAAAGACTTGAAAAACGACATCGGAAAGACGATTGGAAACCTATATGCCATCTCTACGGCTGGAAGTATATTCGGAACATTCCTTGCTGGATACTTTCTCATTCCGTTTTTTGGAACAACAACCATCCTTCTCTCCATAGGAATAATATTGATAATATTATCCTTGCTGATATCCCCTCTCAAGAAAACATATATCATTGCCTTAATAATATTCTCAACAGTCACCTACTACATTCCTTCGAACATGATGAAAGAGAATAGTATCGTAATTGAAGTCGATAGTCTATATGACAGGATATTCATTTCAAAAGGAGAAGACCTAAGAACAAAAAGACCTGTCTTATACATAAGTAATGGTCCAGATGGAATCCAATCAGGGATGTATAGCGATATCGATAACGACCTCCTTTTTGATTACACGAAATTCTACCGGCTAGGAGCTCATTTCAATCCTGATATAAGGAACGCATTGATGATCGGCGGTTGCGGATATTCATACCCTAAGGATTTCCTTAAGAAGTATCCTGATAAAAGAATCGATGTCGTAGAGATTGATAAGACCATGACCGAATTAGCAAAGGAATATTTCCACCTAGACGACAAGAATCCCAACCTGGCAATATACCATGAGGATGGAAGGACTTTCCTCAATAAGAATAAGAAGCAATACGATGCGATATATATCGATGCCTTTAATTCTGCAACTGCTATTCCATATCAATTGACCACTAAAGAAGCTATTCAAAAGAATTACGACTCCCTTAACGATAAAGGAGTAATCATAATAAATATTGTCTCTTCCATAAATGGAAAAAAATCTAAATTCCTTCAAGCAGAATACAAGACTTTTGCCTCGATATTTCCTCAAGTATATGTATTTCCAGTGACTACCAACGAAGAAAAAGCTGTTCAGAATATAATGATTGTAGCGATAAAATCAAATACCCCTCCTAGTTTTAGCAGTAATGATCCAGAGCTGGATAATTATTTGAAAAAACTTTACAAAAAAGAAATAAATAATAACATCGCGATTCTGACTGACGATCACGCCCCGGTAGATTATTATCTCAACAATTAAAAATAGCCTTACGGCTATTTTTTTTCTTTTAACATAGTAGTAATTTTTTTCACCTTCCCATTCCTTCTAACCAATAATTCTACCTTATCTCCAACCTCGCACTTCGACAAGATATCATTCAAGGAATTTTCTTGGGTTATCTGTTCCTTGTTCAACTCAAGAACAATATCATACTCTTTCAGTCCAGCTTCTTCCGCCGATGAACCCTTTGCAATCGGAGACTCTCCGAACATCTCCCTGACTATCAAGGCTCCATAGATACAATCTAATTTATTTACCCTGGCAATCTCCTCATTCA
Source organism: Minisyncoccota bacterium (assembly GCA_028704755.1). Lineage (GTDB taxonomy): Bacteria > Patescibacteriota > Minisyncoccia > Minisyncoccales > Minisyncoccaceae > Minisyncoccus. The sequence goes on from JAQWEU010000036.1 coordinate 8,594, forward strand.
ATAACACGTATTTGATTCCTAAGAATGGTCTTTTTACAAAACCATTCCTCTTAACTTCTGCCAAGTCCTCTTTGATATAATTAATTGGAATTGCAAATCCGATATTTTCTGCCCCAATGATCATAGCTGTATTGATCCCTATGGCATTTCCCTTCATATCGACTAGAGGCCCTCCAGAATTTCCAGGATTTATTGCAGCATCAGTCTGTATCAAGCCTCGAAGGTTTGTCGCTCGCAAATCATTGTTATAAGCAGTTATCTTCCTGCTCAATCCAGAAACAATTCCTAAAGACAAAGTATCCTCAAACTCACCCAATGGATTCCCTATGGCCAAGACCTGCTCCCCTAAATCAATATTATCTGAATTTCCCATCTTCAAGAAAGGAAAATTATCTCCCTCTATTTTCAGGATTGCAACATCAGTCAAAGGATCTTTTGCTACCACTCTTGCAGGATACTTATGATCAGCATCAAGCATTGCTGTAAAATCAGCATCTCCATCATCAACTACATGATTACAGGTTAATATATAACCATCTTTAGAAATTATGAATCCCGAACCTCCCCCGATCTTCGTCTTTTCTTTTGCATCAGTTATTTTTTTAGGAAAAGCCACCTTCTCCCCTTTTACAGGAAGGAAATAATACTCTTCGATTTGAGGCAAATCTCGAGAAGCGATAATAGTGATAACAGCTGGACATACTTTTTTTGCAATGCTAACAACTGGGGACTTTTGCATGATAAGAATTTAATTAGTTTATATATTCCATATATTACCATAAATAGAGATTGATAACAAATTAATTTTATGCTACATTCTTATTGTAATAGTCCCCGTAGTTCAATGGACAGAACAAGAGACTCCTAAGCTCTAGATAAAGGTTCGATTCCTTTCGGGGACACAATCAGACTACTTTCAAGTAGTTTTTTTATTCAAAAGAACAGCCAATAAACAGCTTCATAACCCATTAAGAATAAGCATAACTGAACCAATTCTAATTAGATCGAAAGAATAAAGTGTCATTAGGGCACTTTTACTTGATATTTCCTCAATATTTTGTACACAATCCTAGATCAAAATAGTCTTGACAAAACGAATAAATATAGCATTATAATACTAATGCTCTTCACGTAAGGCAGGGCTCTTTGAAAAGGTGAATGAAATGGCTAACGCTATTAAAATTTTAATTGGATTGTTAATCTTTGTATTAACAATCGGTATTGTATTTGCTGAAGAAATCCCTGCACTATCAGAAATAAGTGATATTAGCGGCCAAGAAACCGAAAGTATCTCCTACACTGACAGTGCTGATTACTCTATCGCCCTCAGTCGTAGTAACAGATGTCCTGTTGTTACTGCTGGTGATGATAAAATTGTTGAAAGTGGAAAAAGTGTAACCCTAAACGGTGTAGCTTATGACCTTGATAGAGATGTAATATATAGTTATTGGTCAGGATCGGGAAGATTCCAAAGCCGATATAACCCTTCAACTATATATACTGCGCCAGTGGTAACAAGAAACGCCACTGTCACGCTGACGTTAATATCAAGAGATAATAAGGGAGGTCAAGGATTAGATAAAGTAGTTATTCGAATTATCAAGTCCCCCACCCCAACACCGACACCGACTATTACTGTAACACCGACGCCAACGCCGACAATTCCAACGCCGACGCCAACGCCGACAATTACTGTAACACCGACGCCAACGCCAACGCCGAACCACAACCCGACTGTTTCCATCAGAGGAACAAGAGTTGTCCAAGCAGGAAATCTGATTAGTGCATTTGCTATTGCATCAGACCCTGACGGAGATAGGCTTGCCTATGGCTGGTACGCCAGCGAAGGCACAATCAGTAACCCGACTGGGACAAATGTAACTATTACAACGTCCCCATCAAGCGAAACAGTAAAGGTGGTATATGTTTCAGTTACCGTCAATGACGGAAAAGGAGGTACAGCCTCGGCAGGAATGAATGTATATGTCATTACTATGCCAACGCCGACACCGACACCTACACCAACATTAACGCCTATACCGACACATACACCGACGCCAACGCCGACAATTCCGACCCCCACCCCGACACCGACCCAATCACCGAACAACAATCCTGTTGTCTCAGTGAGTGGACCGACGACGGTTAACTCAGGAGAATTGATCACTGCAACCGCAGTGGCCTCTGATCCTGACGGCGATCCCCTCACCTATAGCTGGTACGCCAGCGAAGGTGCGGTCTCCAACCCGACTGGAACGACTACGACGGTGACAACACCGACGTATATCACCAGTCCGGTGGACATGGTAATCAGGATAACCGTCAATGACGGACGTGGAGGAACAGCTTCAGCAACTCTTAATGTAAGAGTAATGCCTGTCAGCCCGACCCCCACCCCGACACCGACCCAATCACCGAACAACAATCCTGTTGTCTCAGTGAGTGGACCGACGACGGTTAACTCAGGAGAATTGATCACTGCAACCGCAGTGGCCTCTGATCCTGACGGCG
>JAQWEU010000037.1:0-7365 GCA_028704755.1 Minisyncoccota bacterium
ATTGCTGATATCGTTCTTCCTCACAGCATCATTCGCTGCTGAACGGCTACCGGACAAGCCTGCAATAATGAAACCAGCCAGGATACCGATGATGGCTATGACGATCAATAGTTCTATGAGAGTGAAGGCTCTTCTTTGCATGTAAGTATATTTTAGCAAGAAGATTTTAATAAATCAATTAAATATTAAATTTCTCGGCAAAGTATTTCTTCAGGTCCTCTACTCTTATTCTTTCCTGTTCCATAGTATCCCTATCTCTAACGGTGACGGTATTATCCTTTTCGATAGTATCAAAATCGATGGTAACACAGAAAGGAGTTCCTATCTCATCCTGTCTCCTGTACCTTTTACCAATAGTTCCGCTTTCATCGAATTCGCACATATAATATTCTGATAATTCTGAATAGATGTCTTGAGCTTTTACAACTAACTCTTCTCGATTCTTCAACAATGGTAAGATAGCGATCTTGACAGGGGCAATCCTCCTGTCGAACTTCAAGACAACACGCATCTCGCCATCGACTTCTTCTTCTGTATATGCTTCATTCATAAAAGCAAGGAACATACGGTTCAATCCTACTGATGTTTCTAATATATTAGGAACATATCTTTCATTGGTCTTTGGATCGAGATAATCAAGCTCAACTCCTGAAAATTTAGAGTGCTGCGAAAGATCCCAAGCTCCTCTCTGGTGAATGCCTTCTAATTCCTTGAAGCCTCCGAAAATAGTGAAATTATATTCAATATCATATGCTTCAGCAGCATAATGAGCCAATTTAGTGTGCTTATGCCATTGGATATTCTCTTCCTTTATTCCATACCCTAGATACCAATTCCACCTGATCTTCTTCCATTCATCATATTTTTCCTGCATCTGGGTCGGATGGACAAAATATTGCATCTCCATCTGCTCGAATTCCCTTGTCCTGAAGATGAATTGTCTAGCGATTATCTCATTCCTGAAAGCTTTTCCTACTTGAGCGATACCGAAAGGGATCTTGACCCTGGCAGAGTCTAGGATGTTCTTGTAATTCAGATATATTCCTCCGCAAGTCTCTGGTCTTAAATAGACTACGTTATCTTCAGAAAGTTCGTCGGTAGGAGATCCAAGATTCGACTTCACCATCAAAGAAAAATTCTTTGCGGGGGTCAGGTTCTTGCTTCCGCAATTAGTACATTTCAATTCTATACCTTTCTTCTTCAAGTCTTCGATAGCCCGATTGATCTCTTCTGCTTTCATCTTATCAGCCTCGATACCGTGCTCCTCTAGCATGTGATCAACTCTCATCCTATTCTTACAATCCCGGCAATCAACCTGAGGATCGTCAAAACCACCGACGTGGCCACTTGCTTCCCAAGTCTTAGGATGCATGAATATTCCAGAATCAAGGCCTACTACATCCATCCTTTTCTGAACCATACTCTTCCACCAAGCCTCAGATAGATTCTTCTTAAGCTCTATTCCATAAGGACCGTAATCATAGACAGCAGAAAATCCACCATATATCTCTGATGATTGAAAAACAAATCCTCTTCTTTTGCATAATGATACGATCTTATCGATTGTCTTATAATCTTTTTCCATATTCTTAAAATAATTAATTTATAATAAAAAACCTCGCTTAGCATAAATACTAGAACGAGGTTTTCTCGCGGTTCCATCTAGTTTCCTCCACCTTTACATGGAGACACCTTAATCATACCGATACTATCTTTTCAAATCAATGATGAAGGTTTCCAATCCTTCAGATAGTATTGATAATTAATATTAAATTTTATTATCTTTTCTCCTCTCCTTCTCCAAAAAACATCGAAATAGCTACATGGAAAATGTCTGATAGTCCGACTGCTGTTATACTTTGGATACTATCATCAAGATCGATCGTCCTACCTGTTACGGCATCGTAGACAACGTTTCCCTGGATATGAACCAACTTCCTCCCACTTGCGTCATAAACCGTATCAGTGTCTTCAGAGACAGTACAAAGCATCTTAGTGGAATCGTCATATATACGTTTATCGATTATGTAACCAATTCTTTTTATCCCTCTATATATGTTATTGTTCCTTATTTCTATCATTTTTTTGAAATTATTATTTATAGTCCCATTTTACCATACTTTGAAAAATAGTAAATATCCCATCAGTTCTTCTGTGCCTCTTTAAGGTCAATGTAATCTGATTCAATACTCTTTAGCATAGGTATTATTTCCTCTTCCAGGTATGCCAAGAATGAGAATAATCCATATAGTCCTTTCTTGGTCGAAAGACGGTCAGAATATATCATCAACTGTCTTCCTTGAAAATCTAAGCTTATATCAGGATATTTACTCGTTATGAACAGTTGTACTTCCTGGCTGAAGACCTGTAATAGCTCTATCTCGAAACCTTTCTCACAAGCTAGGAAGAATCTCCTGCTCATGTCTCCATCAGGAGGGACGCTTGAGATATTGCCATCAAAATATGTACAAGCACGGTCACCGACCAGGAATCCGTCGCTAACGAATATCATCTTAGGGATTGAGAAATCGAGCTGTATGACCAATATGCTCCTATCGGTCACAATGTCTTCATGCTTTTCGCTGTGATTGAAAAAATAATAATCATGAGCGCCTATTTTCCCTGAGATGATATCCCTAAGATGTACATGATCATTCTCTCCCAAGAGAATTCCTCCGACTTTCTTCTCCTCTTCCAACCTGAAACGAAGATCGTTTATCTTTGCAAACTTATTATAGAAGATACTTTCTGCGTTATATACCTTTTCGAAGAGATATCCCAAAACGACCAGAAAGAATACACCAAAAATGAGGAAGTTATTGATAATGGTATTATTAGCTGCGCTGGACGCTCTATCAAGAGTGAAAGTAAAACCCGAATACTTGAAGAATAAGAAGGAGAATACTAGGAAAAGAAAAATAGCCGAACAAGAAATCAGAGTATATTTGATACGTATACTGTCTATGCTTCTTTCTAATTCCTTGTCCTGGCTATGATCTTTCATCCTTATTTGAAGTAGCTCGCATTGATCTTATTCTCTTCCAATGTCTTCTCATTGAAAATCGACTTCAGGATTCCTTCAGAACCAGGAGCGACTTGGTATTTCTGGTAATAGATAGTCAAGATATCCTTATTGAAGGTAAATGTCTGGAAATTCTCTACCTTAGTAGCAGTGCCCTCGGCAAAGATATTATTCTTATCAACCATGTTCTTTACATCCTCAGTGGTCATCTCTGAAATCTTTTCCAAGTTCTTTGGATCGGTACCTATGAAGTCACTGATAGTGATCTCCTTATTATTCTTTATATCATAATTAAATGAATAGACTTCCTCATCCCCATGTGCTCCTCCTGAAAAGGAATATACATTCAATAGGATACTGATGTACTTATCATTGACCTGGACCGGAGTCCAGCTAGCTGAGAAATAGAAAGGAGTTTCTGGGTTCTCTCCAAGAGCAGGATCTGTATCTTTTCTGGCTTTCCAATTCTCAGAAGATGACTTCTTGAACTCTTCCAATCTCTTGTTTATGACCCCTTTGATCTTATCGTTCAGAGTACCTTTTACTGCCAAGAACTGCGGGTACTCTGCACTGATATAATATAGGTTATCAGATTGATAGACTGATTGCACTTTCAATGAACCTGGCTCTGGTTCAGTATAGGTATTCTGGAAGATCGGCTGAGTGATGACTTTAGACTCCTTGTAACTCATACCGGCAAAGGCGCCTAGAAAAAGACATATTATTAATAGTAACGGAGTTAAATTATTCTTCATGATGTTTTTATTTATTATTATGCCCTCATTATAGTATAATTGGAGTATAAAAAAAAGGCTTTATTAGCCCTAAGAGTTGAATTCGCGATTTGCGACTTCGACCCATGTTCCATTCCTCTCAACGAGGAACATGATTCCTCCGTATGAACCGTTCGTCAGGTTCACACTGATCACATTAGCTGAAATGCTCTCTGTGATCTGCTGACTTCCTTGAGTAGTAGTAACTCCCCAGGATGCCCATACTCCTTGAAGGAATTTTCCATCCTTCGTACAGACAAATTTCATCTCCTTGTTTGCTGGTATAGAAATGCTGTCGCTCGTCGGGATAAACCCTTTAGAGCCGATTATCTCTATACTAGCTGGAGCATCAGTCATGTTACTACTTGGAACAGACGCACTAGCGACCTGTTTCAAGGGGAAAAATGTTCCTGCTCCTACAAAGATCATAATAACTATTATTATGATCGCGAGAACCATTAAACTGACTTTCGAATTCATGCCTTTATCCTTATTATTTATAAACTATTTCAATATTCTTGTCAATATAAATAAAAATACCACAATATGGTATTTTGCTTCAATCGATGAATATGACGACCATCACTAAGAGATAGTCAACAGCATTCACTATAGCATCCTTGATCCTGATAATTGCCTTCACTACCCTTTTCATGATGATTCCAATGATCTAGTATAAGGATATCAAATACTCCGTATATATCAATACCTCTTATATGCAATCGCTATTTCTTCAAAGTTCTACTGATACCTTTGACAGTTCTTCTGGCGCGTCTCCTCTATGCTTCTTGATAAAAGTCAGAGCTTCTTTTACGGAAAACCTGCCAGTATTATCATAATCAACGGCGAACCCTATATCCGTGGGAGTGAATGAATGCTTCATTCCTGTCTTATCAGTGATTTCTTCAGCTACTCCTTTCCAAAATTCATAATTATCAAAGTCTTGTTCCTTGCGTAGAGAGTCCTTGCTGATTGGAAATATCTTGAATTCTCCATTCTCATTCAAGCGACCTAGCGAATCTTCTATCAGCTTAATAACTCTTCTCCTATTCTTAAGGTCCCCTCCAAGTGCACCCATAGTAGCTCGTGCCAGGATATAATCAACGTTCTCAAGGGGAATGCCATCGTGATAATCACCGTCAAGGATATGTCCGTCATATTTTTCGAATAATTTCCATTGATCATTATCAATGCGGTTTCCAAATTCAAGATCATCACTCCTCATCTGCTTATATTTCTCAATACCATAAATATCTTCGGTTACTCCATTTTCAAGGCAATGTATAACGAAGTCTCCAGAGGCACAGCCGATATCGACTATTTTCTTATCCTTGAGATCGTCTTCGTCCAAGTCAAAATCATTCAAATAATATTCGTATGAATCACGCAATTTTTCTTGAACAGTAGAAGGTTCTTCATAATTCATGAGTACTCTTTTTTTTTGAGTCCTGATATAGTGTATTATCGCTTTAGCCTCAGGGGTCCATTGATCAGATGGTATATCAACCTGCTTCTCTAGCGCGGACATGAGCTCATTATTCCTAAAATCATATTCTCTTGGCTTATCCTTATTCTCTACTATGACTTCCGCAGTCTCTACCAGTTCAACATCTTCAACAGGAAAGCTCATCGGAATCTCCTCATTCCAACTCAAAAGTCCAGCCTCCTTGATTTCCTCAATTACTTGATTATTCTCAGTTTCTTCCTTGCTTTTCATAACTTCCTGTGTCGTCATAGGCTCAGTATTCTCAAAAGAAAAGCTCATCGGAATCTCCTCATTCCAACTCAAAGGTCCAGCCTCCTTGATCTCTGATTCATCAGATATCACTTCTTTCTCATTGTCACTATTCTCATTTAGTACTTCCTGAAAAGCCATTATTGATAGTTTATTGATTATGATTAATCCTTGATGTAAATATAAAAAGCATGAATACTACTGCTAGACCTATGACGCCTAAAGCAATGAATGCATGGGAAAGGCCGAAATATTCTGCAGCATAGCCTCCGATGACTGGGCCAGTAGTCGTCCCTATATTCGTAAAGAAATCCTGGATAGTCTCTGTTTGTTTCCTCTGTTCAGCGACTTTATTTATATATCCAGTATAGATCGCATTGACTGAGGGAATTCCGATAGCAAGGAAGAACGATGCAATGAATATCAGGATGATCAGAAGAGAAGGAGAAGTAGTTAATCCTACTAGGATAAGGAATATTGAACTGAATGCTATTGATGCCTGGGCTGCATTAGTATTGCCGAATCTGTTGACAAGAGAACCGATAAACCATCCTATCAGGATCGGAGGAAGAGCAAAAGCTATCATGAACGATCCTCCTAAGATGTTATTATCGCTTCCCATCTGTTCAGAAAAAAGAGGTCCGAATGTCCAAATGGCCGTATCGACCAGATTGATAAAGAATGTGATCAATAATGGAAATATCGGCAGACTTATCTCTTTCTTGAAGATGAGTCTTTGGAAGAAAAGTGAAATGCTTTCCTTGAATCTTACATACTTGCTCCTTTCGGGAATCGGATAAATGGCCATATTGAGATAGAGGATGAAGGAGATCAGGAAAGGTATCAGGATGACGAAGAACATGACTGGTCCTGGGTTCAGATAGACCAGAAGGACACTAGCGAAGAATGGAGCTAATAGATAGCCTAATCCTTCGAAAGAACGGAGTATCCCGAATTTCGATGCATGCTCTTCTGGCTCACTAGTCCTTTCGACGATATCAAGCATCCCGATGTTGTAGAAGTCATAGTAGATCCCCCACACTGCCATGGCAAGAAGAAAAATGAATATAGTGCTTCCTCCTAATAAGAATACGGGAAAAAGCAATGCCAAGGCGAACATGACAAGGAATATCCTCCTATAATGTATGGTCTTGACCATGCGATAGAGAAGATAATCGAAAACCATCCCAACAATCGATGAGGATCCTATGATTATTCCCATCATGCTCTCGCTGATTCCTGCACCAGTAATTATGATAGGGGCAAGATACATGAGTACTCCGTCAAAGAGGATGAAAAAGAAGACCATCATTCCAATAGGAGATAATTTCTGGTCAAATGTATATCTGAGGATATTATAGAAATGGTTCATCATATATTATATAGAATATCAATAATTCGAAAAAATAACAATCCTAAAAATATAATCTTTTTAGGATTTGAATATTTTATAAATAACTATCTTCCTAATTCTACTAATTATTATGTAAAATGTAAACCTGATTCAAAAAAAGCACCATGAAGTGCTTTTTTATAAATATCATCAGTCCTATTGGGGAGTTAAGAAACGAACGATGACAATGCCATTATATCCATTTCCTCCATAATTCTGGCCACTATTATAAACGCCTGCGCCACCGCCACCACCGCCACCATAATATGTGGCAGAAGACCCTCCTCCGTCAGATCCTCCAGTTCCTCCACCGCCAGTTCCACCAGTTCCATATCCCCGTTGTCCTCTATAGCCACCTCCTCCTCCGCCTCCAGCATAATATGTGGCAGTTCCAGTTATTGATGATTGCTTCCCAATACCTCCATTCTTTCCAGTTCCAGCA
>JAQWEU010000037.1:7375-10771 GCA_028704755.1 Minisyncoccota bacterium
CCCAGCAGTTGATGTTCCGTCCAGTCCTACGGCACCTGCGCCACCACCTCCGCCTCCAGTAGCACCATTATACGTACCACCATCATACCCCTGTCCAGAAATACCAGTTCCTTTCGGACTTCCTCCGCCTCCTGAACCTCCACTTCCTCCAGTATATCTAGAACCATCTCCGCCTCCAGTAGCAGTAATAGCACCTAATTGAGAATTACCTCCTTTCGTCGCTCCCGACGGATTACCTGCACCACCACTAACACCTCTTCCTCCGATTATTACTGTCATATTATCTCCTGGAGTAACTGAAAGTGTTCCTTCTAGGAATCCTCCGGCTCCTCCGCCACCAGCTCCTCCACTATTATTCGTTCCACCGGCAGCTCCTCCGCCAGCACCTACAACTAAATATTCTATCTGACTTACCCCTGCAGGAATAGTCCAGCCAGTAGAAGTCGTAGTAGTTCCTGTCAAGGTATAAGTGTTAATCGTGTAAGAACCAGCGGTTGTTTCAGAACAATTGATTCCTGTCATACTAATACATGCCGAATTCCTGCTCGCACTACAAGAAGCATTAGAACCACCGCTTCCATTACATGACCAAGAAACAGTCGCACCTACAGCAGGAAAAGCTGGGGTTACAGATAAGCTTCCTGAAGAACAGAACGTGTCAGTTCCATAACCTGTATTAGTGGCGTAATAAGCCTTGCTAGCTGTACCACATTGACCATTGATTATCTGCATAGTCGCCTGACATGCGGTAAGGGGTTCAGTGTATTCAGTCCCATCAGTAGCATAAACAGCATAGCAATACTGAGTATCAGTAGTCAGTCCTGTGTCGATGAAAGCATTGCCATTGTCATTATAGATATTAGTGCCGTCGGTCCTACTAGTAGGGATAGAGCCCTGTTTCCTGACGATGTATGTCTTGGTAGAACCTGTTCCGGGAGTCCAGTTCAAGACAAGAGAATTATAGGCGATTGTCGGAAAAGTTAGGTTAGTTGGCATCGATATATTAGCAAGCGATCCGCATCCAGAAATGTAACTCATAGACAAGGCCGCCGTACTAGGATTGTATGACCAGATGGAATAGCAATAGGTAGTGTTCTTAGTGAGAGTCGGATCATTGTCAGTGAAAGAAGAACCAGTACTGTTATAGACAGCGGTTCCTTCTTCGATAGTAGTAGGAGCAGTATTGATGCTTCTCCTGATGACAGTATTACTAGCACTTCCTTTGGTCCAGGAAAGGGTGAAGGAACTAGTAGTAGCAATCAAGGATTGATTACTAGGATCAGATGGAGGGATTCCTCCACAAGCGAGGACGAAGCCGTTCGAATACATGTTAGTCCTCTCATCATAAGCCCAGGCACTGTAGCAGTAGATGATATTCTCTCCTAGTCCTGTATCAGTATAGGTATGGGTGTCTGTCGGGTCCTGTCCATCCTTATCATTCCTCTCATTGTATACCTGGACTCCGTCTGAGAGGGACTGAGGAGCGAGAGTAGCGGGAGGAGTGTTATCCATTCTCCTGATCAGGGTATGAGTGGATAAGGCTCCTGGATTCCATGTCAGGGTGATAGATCCTGTTCCATCAGGGTTCCTGACTGGAGTAGTAGTGAAAGAAGGAGAAGTAGAGCCTCCTGTACTAGTCCCTCCTCCGAGAGAAGGAGGATTACTGGATACTTCTGGAGTGTAGGATGATGGAGTACTGGAAGAATAGGAAGAAGAATAAATCGTACTAGGATGACTTCCGACTACGCCAGGAGTACTAGTCCTATTATCGTAACTATAGGTCTTACAGTAATAATAGTAATCAGGATTACTAAGAGTTAATCTGTATTGATTATACGCATTGTTTACTATACTAACGATAGTGCCATGCTCAAAGAGATAATTATCTGAAGGAAGAGAATTCTCATCTATGATAGTAGCTGATTCAAGACAGATGATGGCTGAAGAGACATCAGAAGAAGCTAATGATGACAGAGCAGATGGAATGGACCAGACGAGATCGAGATAGGTAGAACCATGAAGAAGAGAAAAGTTTTGGACCAGTCCTATTCCTCCTGAGGAATAGGTATTGCAGACAGTATCAGAACCGAAGAGATTGGTTCCTGTTGACTTGATGAAGCATGATCCGTCATCGAGGACTGCTGCGACAGAGAAATCAGTTCCATTACCCTTGTATAGATAGGCTTTCGTAGGACTCGGATCATATGGAGTAGTCTTGAGGAACTGGTCAATGAATGACTGGAGAGTTGTATTGGTCTTCCCTGGTTCTATAGTAGAAACGAGATCAGGATAGGAGGCTCCCCCTAGGGCTTGCTTCCCTACTATGCTCTTGTACAAATTAGAGATATCATTTTCGCGAATAGCATCATTGGCTGCTGAACGGCTACCGGATAATCCTGCAATGATGAAACCAGCCAGAATGCCAATGACCGCAATGATGACGATAATTTCGATGAGAGTAAAACCTCTTCTATGCATATCGTATTATTTTAATGATTATGAATATATTTTAACAAATATATACGAGTAATGCAATGTAAATTGTAAAAAAACTTAATAATCCTTCTACAGAAATCAGGTGATATGAATAATTTCCAAATAAAAACTGATAATATAATTATCAGCTATTTTTCTTGATCAACTCAATGACTTCATTAATCGCATCCCTATTATCCTTATCGATATAGAGACAATTGTATCTTGGGAAATTATTCATTATGCTCATACGATCATCATATATATCGAAAGCTCCTAAGAGATGAAGCAATTCATGTATGATGATATTAGCTGGAGGAATCTCCTGAATCTCGCATAAACCTATCAGGATAAAGAGAATATTCGAATACTCATCATCCCAAAATGCAAAAGCAATTTTCCCCCTATCTTTCGCGAATCCTTTATAAACAATCTTTCCTGTAAAACCTATGCATATCCCTGCCGAAGGATCTCCTTTTTCTCCTTGCGCTTTTAAAGATCTAAAAATATCAACGACTTCTTGCCCATGTCCATATTTCCGAAGCTCTTCCTGAAGGAAATCTGGCGCACTTGGGTGAATACCTCCGTCCCATCTCCTGACTTCGAGATCAAAGATGATATTAAGTTCTGACTTAAAAAAATCTAGGACCTTCTTCATCTCCTCCTGAACATTGAAAGTGAACGGTGATGAGATGAACTCTCTATCCTGGACTATCCTTACCCTTATTTCCATTCTCACACCTCTTTTTATGCTACTCAGTATAAGTCAAATCATTAATCTGTCAATATTCTTAGGTAATGTGCACAGACATATGGCGGTTTTTAGACAAATATGAAAACATCATATATTATGTGTACGAAACTACCAGAAAGTCCTCTAGAAGAGAGGCTCAGATGGGTCCTTCCTATCGTGAACAAGGA
>JAQWEU010000038.1 GCA_028704755.1 Minisyncoccota bacterium
CTCCTTACAACAGCGTAAAGGATCCTTGTCTCAGTCTCTGTTGGATCAAGTCATCTATCCAGTCAGGAGTGACTGACCAGGAATTCAGCTTCACTAACCAGGCACTGCAAGCACAACAGCTACAATCATCATCATGGAAGTGTAGCGTGTGCTACAACAGCAGTGGACAACCTATACTATGCCAGAATGCACCGAAGAAGGCAGGATATACTACTAATTTCAACTGGAACGTAGAAGACCCTCTTGCTACCAATCCTCCTAGGTTCCCGACATTTACTGTAGATAATGTGCCAAGTTGGTGGAAGTATGGAAATAAAGAGTTTAACGGAAAAAATACTGGAAATCCGGTCATCCAATTCAGACAGACTACTACCGACAAGGCCAGAGCTAAGCTGAAGATCTATGGTTCCGAGTGTCCTCTTCAAGCTGGACTCAATTCCAAGAGTGTCAGGCCTATATGGATAGAGAAGTAAGTTGATCGAGTAATGAAGGCTCTCATTCATTGAGAGCCTTTTAGTATTGACATTTTAGTTATTCTTGCTAAGATGTTCTTAATTGTAAGTTATAAACGAGTTTTGTAATTAATTTAAATAAAATCTTGATCGGGATAGATTTTTGTCGTTTCTAAATTAGTTTGAAACCCTCAATAATAAATGTGGGTATTTTTGGTTTTAATTAAAAATATCTAAAATATAGGTAAAAGAAAATATGAACAAAAAGCTAAAAGATTTTGCAAAGAACAAGATTTCTTATCCATTGCCAAGTTTAATATTCTTGCAACAAGAAAGTGGAAGGCAGTTTTGGGAAGAAGAATTAAAAAATCTTTTTATTGAAGTCTCTCCAATAAGAGATTATACAGGAAAAGAATTTGAATTATATTTTACTGATTATAAGTTAGGGAAACCTAATTATCCATGCGGATATGATGCAAAGGAAAATAATGATTCTTTTGTGGCACCGTTGAGGGTGAAAGTTAAGTTGTCTAATCTTAAGACAAAAAGGAACCAGGAACAGGAAATATTCTTTGGTAATTTTCCACTTTTGACTGAAAGAGGTACTTTTGTCTTGAATGGAGTCGAGAGGGTAGTAATTTCCCAATTGATCAGGTCTCCTGGGGTCTTCTTTCCTTTGAATATCAATAAAGGTAGAAGATGTTTTGCTGCAAAGTTAATCCCTAACAGGGGTTCTTGGCTTGAGTTCGAAACAGAAGCTTCTGGTGTAATAATGGTCAAGGTGGATAGGAAAAGAAAAGTTCCTTTTACGACCTTGCTAAAAGCATTAGGCGGTTATTCTGATAATGATATCATAGAGATGTTTACTGGTTATGACGATGGGGAAGTCGCTTATATTACCGAAACATTGAAAAAGGATCCTGCTAAGACGCAAGAAGATGCTTTGATTGAAATCTATCAAAGAGTCAGGTCTGGTGAGATGGTAAATGTGGATGCCGCAAAGGAGCTTATTTTCGCTATGTTCTTCAATTTTGAAAGATACGATTTTTCAAAAGTGGGAAGATGGAAGATATGGTCAAGGTTGCCTGATTTGCAGCCTAAGAAAGAAAGGGAAATAACCAAGGAGGATAGGATATTGTCAGTGAATGATATAATATCGATAGTAAAAGAAATCATCAAGTTGAATAAGGATCCTTATGCACATCCTGATCAGATCGATCATTTGGGTAATCGAAGGGTAAGGACATTGTCAGAGCTTTTATCTAATAAACTTAGGGTGGGTTTGGCTAGAATGGTGAGAATCGCAAAGGATAGGATGTCAACTCTAGAGTTTGAGAACTTAAGTCCGGTCCAGATAGTAAATCCAAGGCCATTTACAGCTCAGGTAACCCAATTCTTTACTGCAAGTCAATTCTCTCAATTCATGGATAACGTAAATCCGTTATCAGAACTTGAGCACAAGAGAAGGTTAACTGCTACTGGTCCCGGAGGTCTAACTAGAGAAAGGGCTGGTTTTGAGGTCAGAGACGTGCAACCTTCCCACTATGGAAGAATATGTCCTATTCAGACTCCTGAGGGTCCTAACGTAGGTTTGGTGATGCATCTATCATTATACTCAAGATTGAATCCATATGGATTCTTGGAAACCCCTTATTATAAGGTGGTGAATGGAAAGGTCACTAAGGATATTTATTATTTAGATGCAAATGCTGAAGAGAGGTATAATATCGCTGCTGCTAGTATCGCAATAGATGATAATGGAAAAATATTGAGCGAAAGAGTTGAGGCAAGAATAAAGGCTGAGGCAGGTGAGATCGAAAGAGAGAAAATAGATTTTGTTGATGTAAATCCTCAGCAGTTCTGTTCAGTTGCGACTTCATTGATTCCATTCTTGCAGAATGATGATGCTAACAGGGCACAGATGGGTTCAAACATGCAAAGGCAAGCAGTTCCATTGATAAGGCCAGAAGCTCCATTAGTCGGAACTGGAATGGAAGCAGCTGTTGCTAGAGACTCTGGGCAGGTAACTATAGTTGAAGAAGCTGGAAAGGTTGTATATGTCGATGCTAGAGAAGTAAGGGTGAAAGAAAAGAAATCCGGAGAAACGAAAGTGTATAAATTAAGGAATTTCGATAGGACGAACCAATATACTTGCTTCCATCAAAGAGCAGTCGCTAATAAGGGAGATGAAGTAAAGAGAGGAGATATCCTAGCAGAAGGAGGTTCTATCGATGATGGAAAACTAAGTCTTGGAAGAAATCTTTTAGTATCTTTCATTTCTTGGAGAGGTAATACTTTCGAAGATGCTATTGTCTTATCCGAAAGATTGGTCAAAGAGGATTATTTCACTTCAATCCATATAGAAGATTTTTTCTGCGATGTCAGAGAGACAAAGATCGGGCCAGAAGTAACAACTTCAGACATTCCGAATGTCGGAGAGGATAAATTAAAGGATCTAGATGAGGAAGGTATCGTGCGAATCGGAGCAGAAGTCGGTCCTAATGACATCCTAGTAGGTAAGATATCACCTAAGGGTGAAGCAGATTTGAGTGCTGAGGAGAGATTGCTCAGAGCGATTTTTGGAGAAAAGGCAAAAGAAGTTAAAGACACTTCTTTGAGATTGGAGCATGGTAAGAGAGGAAGAATCACTGATATAAAGGTATTTTCAAGAGCTGAAGGTTTTGCTTTGGAACCAGGAGTTATCAAGAGGATCAGGGTCAGGGTTTCTGAGGTAAGGAAGATACAAGTCGGTGATAAGCTAGCTGGAAGGCATGGTAACAAGGGTATTATCGCAAAGATATTACCACCAGAAGAAATGCCATATCTAGAAGATGGAACTCCAGTAGATATTATTTTGAACCCATTATCAGTTGCTTCTAGGATGAACCTAGGTCAAATATTAGAGACGCATCTGGGGTTAGCCGTGAAGAAGTCGGGGTATCTTTCAGCTACACCTTCATTATCGGGAGCAAAAGAAGAGGATATTAGGGAGGAACTCAAGAAGGCTGGCTATCCAGAAGATGGAAAGCTGACTCTTTATGATCCAACCACTGGAGATTCTTTTCCAGAAAAGATTACGGTAGGTTATATCTATATGCTTAAATTAGCTCACATGGTAGAGGACAAAATCCATATGAGATCAATTGGGCCTTACTCATTAATCACCCAACAACCTCTTGGTGGAAAAGCTCAGTTCGGAGGTCAAAGATTCGGGGAGATGG
Source organism: Minisyncoccota bacterium (assembly GCA_028704755.1). Taxonomy (GTDB): domain Bacteria; phylum Patescibacteriota; class Minisyncoccia; order Minisyncoccales; family Minisyncoccaceae; genus Minisyncoccus. Next base: position 3,674 of record JAQWEU010000038.1, read on the forward strand.
AAGTCTGGGCATTAGAGGGTTATGGAGCTGCTTACACCCTTCAAGAAATGTTGACTATCAAGTCTGATGATGTGCTCGGTAGAGCTGCTACTTATGAAGCAATACTTAAGGGCGAGAAGATAAAGAGTCCGAATATTCCTGCAGCATTCAATCTATTGCTTGCTGAATTAAAAGCTCTTTCTCTAGACATCATAATCAAGGGAAAAGTAGAAGAAGAAGACTAATAATAACCAACTAATTAAAGAATTTATGTTTGTTTCTAATCTTGAATCAATAAAAATCAAATTGGCATCACCAGAAGAAATCTTGAGTTGGTCTTATGGTGAAGTCGTCAAACCAGAAACGATTAATTACAGGACACAGAGGCCTGAAAAAGACGGACTTTTCTGCGAGAAGATCTTCGGACCTACAAAAGATTATGAGTGTTTTTGCGGAAAATATAAGAGGATAAGGTATAAAGGAATTATCTGTGACCGTTGTGGAGTAGAGGTTACAAAGTCTTCAGTCAGAAGAGAGAGGATGGGTCACATAAAATTGGCTAGTCCAGTTTCCCATATCTGGTTCTTGAAGGGTATGCCATCAAGGATAGGTATGGTCTTAGGCTTGCCTATACATAAAGTAGAAGAGGTCGTATATTTCGTTTCATATATCATCACTAAGGTTGATGAGGATGAAAAGAATTGTATTCTTGAGAGTATTGAGGATGAGTACAAATCAAAAATCAAGGAGAAGAAGAAAGAAGTGGAGGGCTTAGATGCGACTGATAAGGCAAAGGAGAAGAAACTAACAGAAGGTTTGGACGAATTGAAGTCCGCTAGGGATAAAGCTAGGAAGGAAGTCTCTGATATAAAGCCGATGCAGATATTGAGCGAAATGGATTTTCATAAGCTATCATTGAAGTATGGTGAGATTTTCGAAGCTGGTACTGGAGCTGAAGTGGTTAGGGAGCTTTTCAAGAATCTTGTCTTAGTGGATGAGATCGTAAAGATAGAGGAACAGCTCGATGGTAAGAAATCGACTGAAGAAAAGAGGATAATCTTAAGGAGATTGAAGCTTTTCAAGGAGATGTCCCAGTCAGGCGTAAGGCCAGAATGGATGTTCATAGAAGTATTACCAGTCTTGCCACCAGATCTGAGACCAATGGTCCAATTAGATGGAGGAAGATATGCTTCTTCTGATCTTAATGATCTGTACAGAAGGGTAATCAACAGGAATAATCGTTTGAAGTATCTTATTGAGATCGGTGCTCCTGAAGTCATCGTAAGAAATGAGAAGAGAATGCTTCAGGAAGCTGTTGATGCCTTGATTGATAATAAGATGAGAAAGGGAACTACTACTCAGGCAAGTACAGGGGGAAGGAGGTTGCTAAAGAGTCTGGCTGATATGCTTGCTGGAAAACAGGGTAGATTCAGACAGAACTTATTAGGAAAAAGAGTTGACTATTCTGGTAGAAGCGTAATCGTCGTCGGTGCTAATCTGAATCTGAATCAATGTGGTATTCCGAAGAAGATGGCTTTGGAATTGTTCAAGCCTTTTGTCATAAAGAAATTACTTGAGAAGGAATTATCATATAACGTAAGAGGTGCTACTCGTCTTATCGAAGATGAGATCGATGAGGTATGGGCTGCTTTGGAAGAGGTAGTAAAAGAAAAAGTCGTCCTTTTGAACAGAGCCCCGACTCTTCATCGTCTAGGTGTTCAAGGATTTTATCCCGTATTGATTGAAGGAGATGCAATCAGACTACATCCATTAGTATGTACAGCTTTCAATGCTGATTTCGACGGAGACCAAATGGCTATCCATTTACCTTTATCTGAAGAAGCTCAGAAGGAAGCAAGGGAGAGGATGTTATCTTCAATGAACTTATTGAGGCCATCTACTGGTGATCCAATAGCTATTCCTACTAAGGATATGGTCCTTGGGTGTTATTATCTGACTAAGGTTGCTCCTGGAGCAATGGGTGAAGGAAAAGTTTTTGGATCTCCTGAGGAGGCGAAGATAGCTCATGATGTGAAGAAGATCGATTTAAGAGCCTTGATAAAGGTAAGGTTCAATAACGAGAATTTCATCGAGACAACAGTAGGCAGGATCATCTTCAATGAGGAGTTGCCTGAAGGTTTTGAATATCAGAATGATGTAATGGATTCGAAGAATGTCAAGAAGGCTATTAACAAAATAGTCGATATACATGGAAGCGATGCATCAATAACCCTTGATAAGATCAAGGACCTAGGTTTCAGGTATGCGACCCTATCGGGAATCACTTGGGGTATGGGAGACTTGACTATTCCTGTAGAGAAGAAGGCATTGATCGCTGAAGCCGAAAAGAAAATAAAAGTCGTCGAGGAATATTATGAAAAAGGTCTTTTATCAAAAGATGAGAAGATCAGCCAAGTGATCGAAATATGGAAAAAAGTCAAGAACGAGATCGAGAAGTTGGTTCCTAAAGCTATTTCAGGAAAAAGTCCAGTATTCTCAATCGTTGATTCAGGTTCTAGAGGTTCATGGTCCCAACCAGTACAAATGGCCGGTATGAAAGGTCTTGTGGCAAATCCATCTGGTAGGATTATCGAACTTGCTATCAAGAACTGTTTCAAGGAAGGTTTTGATGTACTTGAATATTTCATCTCTACTCATGGTGCTAGAAAAGGTACTGCTGATACTGCTCTTAGAACTTCAACTTCTGGTTACCTTACGAGAAGATTAGTAGATGTCGCTCATGATGTCATGATCAATGATGATGATTGTGGTGATGATAAAGGAATTGTCATGCTGAGGAGTGATTCTGAGGAAGTCAATCAGGACTTCATCCATAAGCTGTTCGGAAGAGTCTCTTTAGAGGATATAAAAGATCCGGTGACAAAGGAAGCTATAATCACTAATGGAGAATATATAACCTTGAAGGCTGCACAGAGGATAAAGGATCTTAATATCGAGAGCGTGAAAGTAAGGTCTCCATTAGCATGTAAATGCGTAAGAGGAGTATGTAAGAAGTGTTATGGGTTGGATCTTGGATGGAAGAAGGTGATCGATCTAGGTGAAGCAGTGGGTGTCATCGCTGCTCAGGTAATCGGTGAGCCTGGAACACAGCTAACTATGAGAACCTTCCATACTGGAGGTGTAGCTGGTGAAGCTGATATTACAAGAGGTCTTCCGAGAGTCGAGGAAATCTTCGAAAGAAGGACTCCTAAGGGTGAGGCAGAGATGTGTACGAAGGATGGAAAGGTTGTAGATATAAGCGAGAAGGCCGGAAAGGTAATGATCCTTCCGATAAAGAATGGTAAAGAAGCGGAAAAAGATGATATAATGGAATATGAAGTTCCATTGAATACAGAAATACTCGTGAAGAAGAACGATATCGTGAAGAAAGGTCAGCCATTGTGCGTAGGTTCCCTTGATCTGAGAAAATTGTTCAAACTTATGGGAGAGGAAGTCACTAGGGATTATATCATCAAGGAGATCCAAAAAGTATATGTTTCTCAAGGAGTAGCAATACATGATAAACATATCGAGATAATCGTGAAGCAGATGTTCTCGAGAGTGAAAATAAAGCACTCTGGAGACAGTTTCTTCAGTGAAGATGAGATCATATCGAAAGCAAGGATGATTGAGGAGAATGAGAAGCTTGAAAAGGAGGGAAAGAGATTGATAGACGGAGAAGTCATCATCTTGGGAATTTCGAAAGTAGCATTGAATACAGATAGTTTCTTATCTGCTGCATCGTTCCAAGAGACATCTAGGATATTGATCGAATCTGCTCTAAGGGGTGAAGAAGATCTCTTGAGAGGTTTGAAAGAAAACGTCATATTAGGAAAACTTGTTCCAATAGGAACTGGTTATGTGAAGAATAAGAAAGATAAATAAATAATCATTTTCTCTTAGCTATGAAAAAGAAACAAGCTAAAAAATTAACTGTCAAAAAAGTAGAAGATACTAAGAATTCAGTTAGAGAGAGAAGGGTTAAAAAAAATAAACCATTAGTCAATATTTCCTTATCGGAAAAGACAAAGAGGTATCTTTGGGCCTCTTTGTCTTTTGTTTTTGGATTAGTCCTGTTGTTTTCTTGCTTCGATATGTCAGGAGCTATTGGCGGGTTCATAAAATCGATCTTTACATTTCTCGTAGGGCCATATGTGTTCTATGTGATTCCTTTTGTTTTCTTCTTTTTGGGATTCATCCTATTAAAGGATGATGAATCATATTTCGAGAATAGGAAAATCATACTAATAGCTGATAGTGTCTTCTTGTTATCACTTATGGGATTACTCAGTATATATGAGATATCGAGATCAACTGACTTAAAAGAAGCTTTTCGTTTCATTCATTCTGGAAATGGCGGGGTCATCGGGTATCTGTTCAGCTGGCCACTTTATAAAGGGTTTGATTATTGGGTATCTTTTTCTATCTTCTTCTTGATATCCTTAGTCTCTTTCATCATCATTATCAATCCTTTGATAAAGAAATGGAGGGAGATGAGGGATGAGTATGGATATGAGAATGAAGAGGTTGAAGATGAAGAGGTTGAAGAGAAGGATTCGAAGAAGAAAGCTCTTGCTTCTAATCTGAAAGATTTAGGGAAAAGTGCAAAGGATAAGCTGTCAATGGGGTTTGATCTGATAAAGAGAAAAGAGGAGCCAGAAGCTCCTGTCATCGCTAAGAGTGGGAAAGGTTTTGAGGAAAAGAAGAGAGAAAACGTGGAGTATAAGTATCCTCCGATCGAATTATTGTCAAAGAAGACAAGTACTGCTGAGGGTGGCGATATCGCATATAATTCTGCCGTTATAAAGAAGACTCTTTATACTTTCGGCATCCCTGTAGACATGTCGGAAGTGAATGTCGGACCAACTGTCACGCAATACACTTTGAAGCCTGCAGATGGCATAAAATTGTCAAAGATCACTACTTTGCAGCAGGATCTAGCCCTAGCCTTGGCTAGTCAGACTATCAGGATCGAGGCACCTATTCCTGGAAGAGCTTTAGTGGGAATAGAGGTTCCCAATAAGAAAAGGGCTGTCATAAGCTTGAGGGAGGTCATTGATTCTCAGGAATTCAGAGAATCCTCAGCTTCTTTATTGATGGGTCTTGGAAAGGACGTCAGAGGGGTTCCTGCTTTTGCTGATCTGTCTGAGATGCCTCACATGCTTATCGGAGGAACTACTGGTTCTGGTAAGACGATCTGTCTTAATACTATCATCTTGAGCTTACTCTATAGGAACAGTCCAGATGAGTTAAAGATGATCTTGATCGATCCTAAGAGGGTGGAGTTCCCGGTATATACGAATCTGAACCATTTGATGTGCCCGGTAATATATGATGCTCAGCAGACACTGGTCGCTTTGAAGTGGCTAGTAGGTGAAATGGAGAGAAGGTTCATGGTAATGGCTGAATCCAAGAGTAGAGATATCGGGAGCCATAACAGTAAGATGGAAAAGAAGGGAGAAGATAAGCTACCATATATCGTCTTGATCATCGATGAGCTTGCTGATTTAATGAGTACGAAAGGAAAAGAAATCGAATCATATATCGTAAGATTAGCCCAGATGTCGAGAGCAACAGGTATTCATCTAATCCTGGCAACTCAAAGGCCATCAGTAGAAGTCTTGACCGGTCTGATAAAGGCAAATATTCCTACAAGAATAGCTTTGAAAGTAGGTTCATTAATAGATTCTAGGACTATTCTTGATTCTTCTGGAGCAGAAAAATTACTTGGTAAAGGTGATATGTTGTTGTTATCGAAGGAGTATAGTAAGCCGAGGAGAGTCCAAAGTCCATATATTTCTGAGTTAGAACTGAAAAAAGTCATTACTTGGATGACTGAGAATAATACTATGACAGGGGTTTCGATAAATAGCGATAGTGACACTGAGGAGGGTTATTTAGAAGTCGGCATCAATGAGGATAATAGTCTTCTTAGTGAACTGACCAAGACTAACGAGTCTCCTGAAACTCAGATGGATAACTTCTTCTCAAAAGAAGATCCGCTCTATGTAGAGGCTAAGAGGATGATAATGACATCGAAAAAAGCATCGACTTCGATGCTTCAAAGGAGATTGGGTGTTGGCTATGCGAGAGCAGCTAGACTGATAGATATTCTTGAAGAGCGAGGAGTTGTCGGACCTCCTGATGGAGCTAAGCCGAGAGAAGTCCTGATCTCTGAAGATGATGAAGATTAATCGATAGAGATTTTAAAAATCTGGTTCTGCCAGATTTTTATTTTTAACTATCAAATCGTTCATTTGTCAATATTCCAATTAGAAATGAAATAAGGTATAATTATCGTTAATTAAAATAATATATATAACTTATGGCTAAGAAAAAAATTGCAGAAAAAGAAAAGATCAATCTTGAAGAGGCTATTTCAGAAATCAAGGAAAGATTCGGCGAAGGTGCAATAATGAAGTTGAAGGATGCTCAGAAGGTGAATGTAGATGTCGTTCCTACTGGATCGCTTTCGTTGGATCTAGCATTGGGGGTGATGGGGATTCCAAGAGGAAGGATCATAGAGATATATGGAGGTGAGAGTTCTGGAAAGACAACAGTGACGTTAAGTGTTATTGCCGAGGCACAAAAGAAGGGCGGAGTGACAGCTTTTATTGATGCAGAACACGCTCTTGATCCTGATTATGCAAAGAGGATTGGGGTTAATGTTGATGACTTGCTCATCTCTCAGCCAGATTCTGCTGAGCAGGGCTTGCAGATAGTGGAGAGCTTGGTCAGGTCAGGCGAAGTAGATATCATAGTCGTTGATTCAGTTGCTGCATTAGTTCCTAAGGCTGAAGTCGCAGGAGAGATGGGAGAAATGCAGATCGGATTACAGGCTAGGTTGATGTCTCAGGCTCTGAGAAAATTGTCGAGCATAGTTGCAAAGACAAAGACAATTGTCATATTCATCAATCAGACTAGGATGAAGATAGGTATTCTATTCGGGAACCCAGAGACTACTCCTGGAGGACTTGCTTTGAAGTTCTATAGCTCTGTAAGGCTAGAATTGAGGAGGATTGCTCAGATAAAGCAGGGAGACAGTATAACTGGCTCAAGGATAAGGGCGAAGGTAGTGAAGAATAAAGTTGCCGCTC
>JAQWEU010000003.1 GCA_028704755.1 Minisyncoccota bacterium
GTTATTGTTTCTTCTTTGGTCATATATCAATCAATTATTGTTATTTGATTGATATATACCTTAAAGTGTCTTACTAGGACATTTTCATTTTGCTCTAAGTAGGACATTATCACGTTGCCACTACATACAGACCAATACAAACACTTGACAACTTTTAGGTATCGGGAGTATAATATTATTGTAACGATCGTTAATCAATTTCCCGCTTTCCTTAAAGCGGTACCGCTCTTTTAAATATCAATATATTTTGCACTTTTCTTTTTAATAAATAGAGATACTTAAGTATCTCTCTTTTTTTATCTTTTTAATTTACCTTAATGGTTTTATTTGCTACAATAATATTATTAATAAATTAATAAATATAAATATGCAGCATATTTGGTCAGTACTATGTCAAAAATCCTCTATTGATTTCGAAACAAATTTAGTAAGTTTATTCGAATGTATTGAGGAAGTCAATTTGGTATTCAATAATACTAAGGATGCTAATAGTGAAAAAATCGTTATTCCTGTAAATTGGCAATTGGTCAATTACTGGGTTGTTGATAGTGGTGAGGAGGAAGGTGATTTAGAGATGAAGATTGAATTCGTAAATCCAGATGGAGTGATTTTCAATAGTTATGAGAATAAGATTAGCTTGCAAAAGAATATAAAGAGGTTTAGGAGTAGGACGAATATAAATGGTTTCGAAGTTTCGAAGAGCGGAAGGTATAAAGTTTTTGTTAATTATAAGAAGGGGGGAGAGTATGTAAAAATTTCTGAGCTTCCTGTCGATATAAATATAAGTTTCAATATTCCTCCAGAAGGGAATATCGGATTGAATAATAATTAAGAGAAGATAAAATGGCAGATCCTAGAATCAATAGAGTATCAGTATATCTGATAAAAAAGCATGTATTCCTAGAAGAGGTTTTGAAGAAGAAATTACAAGTCCATAAAATCGAGATACCCAATAGTGGTATCTTGTTTGTTGGAGAAGCAAGAATCAATCCACCGAAATGGATCAGGAGTTTTTTTCCTGATGCAGAAATTGATTATGAAAAATTGAAGATATTCAATTCATATCCGAGTGCTGTTTTCTTGACGAAGATCGATACTGGAAACAATGAAGAGAGGGTGTTCGCTATTACTTTCGGCGGTGGGTGGCAAATGATAGAAGGGGAGGCTATCGAGGATAATTTTGGATTAAGAACTACTTTGAATCTGATCAATCCAAAAGGATTGAAGAGCATTGATAAAAAGAATCTGAGCTTGGTCCAAAAAAGGAGTAGGGAGAATATAGGGAAAGAGGGAGTCGTTTCTGATTTCGGTGTCGATATTGACCAGGACCTGATACAGTCAGTTGTCGGACGTTCAAAGGATAGGTCTTTTGGAACTACTTTGAGCGGTAAGGATTCTTTGCATCTATCGATAGAAATCGATATGAACAATCTGAAAGAGAAATTGGCTGATTATTATAAGGCATATAATAGTGAAGAGTATAAGAATAATTTTTCGTGGATTGATCAGGTGAAAGAGATTTCAAATAAATCCTTAATCATCAGATTGAATGAAAGAGTTGTATCGGCAATGAAGGAGAATGAAATAACAGAGAAGATGTGGCTGTCTATTCCAGATGTAATAAATTGGGAAGATGTGGCTGGTTTCAAGTATGGGAATAAGAAAGAAACGCTTTATCCTGATCTCTATCTAGCTGATTTCAAAGCAGTCTTTGCTGATGAGAATCTGGAGCTTGATCTCTTAAAGAGGACCAGTGTGAATTGCATGAGCGTTTCGAAAGAGAATACTATGTATTCCTGGAAGGTGTTCAAATGTCTTTATGCAGAAATCGAAGATAATGGTAATAGATATATATTGAATGGTGCAAGATGGTATCAGATCGATAAAGAATTCTATGATGCAGTTAGTGAGGATTATTCATCAGTTCCTCTTTCGGATATCAAGTTGCCTGATTGCCCAAAGGATAAGAACGAGTCCGAATATATAAAATGGGTAAGTGATAATAATGATTATGCTTGTCTGGATGGGGCAAGGATAAATTATGATGGACATAGTTCGATAGAGTTCTGCGATCTTCTTTCTCCTAATAATGAGATAATACATGTAAAGAGGTATGGAGGATCGTCTGTCCTGAATAACATGTTCGGGCAGGCGGTAATTTCGGGAAGGCTATTCTTAACCGATCCTGCCTTTAGAAAAAGGATTAATTCTAGGCTGGTTGAGAATTATAAGCTGAAAGATATCGAAAACAAGAAAATTGATTCATCAAAATATAAGATAGTGATAGGGGTAATCAGTTCTTCGGAAAAGGATCTGATCGAGATGCCATTTTTCAGCAAGGTTTCTTTGAGGAGTACAAGAAGGATGCTTGAAGCTTTTGGGTATGATGTTTCTTTCAAGAAAATATATTCTTTGGAAAAGGGTTTGGATTAGTTCTCTATTTGAATAAATACATCTAATTGTGGTAATATAAATGAAAGATTATTTATTTAAGAAGTAAATCATGCTAAATCAAGAATTAGTAAATTACATTGAAAAATCTCTAAACTCAGGAGCTAAAAAAGAAGATATTAAAAAGAAGCTCTTTGAGGTGGGATGGAAGGATTGGGACATTGATGTTGCCTTTTCTTTTGTTGAAGTAAATGTGAAAGAAGATCTAGGTGGAAATTCTCCTAAGCCAGTAATTGAAGAGATAAAGACTATTGATGATTTGGTCTGTGACATGCTCAGGCAAGGGAAGTCGAGGGATAATATTTTCGAGGAGCTGTTGAATGCATATGATTATGGAGAGATTAAACGTGCTTTTGATAGGTATGTCGCTGAAGAAGAAAAAAAAATGAGTCCGACAGCTTCTTTTGGATTCATAGTAGTCGCGCTTGCTTTTGTCTCTTTCATTTCAATCGCTTGGGATAAACTGATGGGGGATTTCCGAATGTATGCAATCCTAATCTTTTGCTTGTTCTATTTCCTTTCTGGATTATATATCAAGTATAGGGAAAAGATCATCTTAGGAGGGGAGATAATATGTTTTTTTTCCGTCGTTGCTTCTGGGTTCTCTGTCTATCTCTTATCAAATAGTTTCTTAGTGAACCTATCTTGGGTGCAGGATGTCATATTATGGATGTTCATAATCCTGTTCATGGGGGTGCTTGCTGATAGTCTCTTGATCCTGAAGTTCGCTTTGCTAGTCGGATTGGTTCCGGCAATTGCTTACCCTTTCATGATGATCAGGAGTGGAGAGTCTTTTGTGACCCAAGGTTTTACATGGTCTAATGTATACATGATAATGTTCTTCGTTACGTTGTTCTTGGTCGCTATCATAATAAATAAGAGGTCGCATAATTAATTAAAAAAAATATTATGGAAAAATGGTTAGAGTTCATATTAACTAATCTTTCAATTATGGTAATCGAATTGCCAATATTATTCATAATTGGAAAGTTCATCTTAAAGGATAGGTATGAATCTGATACGATTATCTTTTCAGGGGCAATCGCCACGATGATGAGCACTCCTTATCTTTGGTACGTGTGCCCACTTTTTTTTAATGTATCTTCTCCTTATTATCTTTATTTCTCTCAGGCAATAGTCATCTTAGTCGAGTCGATTGTCTTTTGTAATGCTTTGCGGATGCAGATTAGTAAGGCATTGTTAATTTCTGCCGTAATAAATATCGCAAGTTATTTGCTGTATTCTAAAGTGTTAGCATTCATAGTCGTGAAGATGTGATCCTGGCTGGTGACAAAAGCAGTAATTGTTAATATAATGAATACGTATTAAATAAGAAATCAATTCAATTTTGCATGGAGGATAAATTTGAGAAAAGCGAGGTAGGTAGTGATGAGGCAAAGACAACTAATCCAGTTGATCAGAATACTGGACCGGTCTTAAATAAGGATGTCTTGCGAGAATATATCGGCATACAAGAAAAAGAAAAATCTTCTAATTTCAAAGATAGGTTGGATTTTTATTTAGAGCAATTCAAAGAGAATATTGCAAATAATGTAACGATACAGGAATTGAAGTATTTCTGGACTCCAATAAGGATGGGGGTGGTAGCAGGAGCTGTCTTATTAGTTTTTGTGGTATTCTATCTTTTTGCTTTAGTCGACGTGAATAATAGTAAACTTGTTTCCCAGTACAGATTAGTTCCGGAAAAGATTTCTAAATCAGCAGCCATACGGATCTCGATACCAGATGATATAGATGTAGAAAAGGCAAAAAATTCTGTAGTCTTCAATCCTAGGATCGATGGATCATGGGTTGATAAAAAATATTCTATCTTCGATTATGTCTTTGCTGGTGATGGAAAGAAGATGTTATTCTTCAAGCCGAATAATCAATTAGTGGAGGATAGGTATTATCAAGCATCACTGGACATGGGAGACGGGAAAAAAATAAAGGCTGATTTCTTGGCAGTCGACGATCCAAAGGTAGAGGCTGTCTTTCCTGGTAATACTGAGGAGGCAATGGAAGATTCAAAGATAATTATCGCTTTCAATAGGCCAATGATCTCTTTTGATAGTGAAAGCGTCCAAGACGTTCAGAATCCTCCTATTGAAATAATTCCTGAAACAAGAGGAAAATTCAGGTGGATCAGTCCGAACGTCCTTCAGTTCCAGCCAGAGGAGAATCTAATCTCTTCGATGAATTATAATGTCAAGGTCAAGGAAGGATTCGTTTCTTTGGATGATATAAAGGTACCTGGAGGAGATTTTTCTTTTAAAACAAGAACATTGAAATATCTGGGTGATAATAAGAATGATCGGGCAATAGTTTACAATCAGCCTATTAGGATATATTTCAACCAGCAGGTAGATATTAAAAAAATCGCTTCAGAGATAAGTATTTATGGCAATGGACATAAAATTCCTTTCTATATCGGATATGCGGATAAGAGCGGGAGCGCGGAGGTAAAAAATGATTCTCAACCTGATATTATCAGCAGTATCGTAGATACTGTTTCTTCCAGTATTAATAACATGGGGAATGGGGTTGATTATTTTGTTTCAGGAGATTATTTTGTCGATACTAATGAAAGCAATAAGGATCTTAATGTCATTGAGATATATAATAAGAACGATAAGAATAATAATGATAGGATATGGGACTTAGATGTCAATTATTCGATGATTGTGAATAAGGTTTATCCAGTAAAAGGTGATATTGCCTTAGAAGAAAAAAGAGAAATTAATTTTTCTATACTGAGTATAATAAAAGATATCAATGCTTATTCCCAGAGAACGACATATTCTTCCTTAGATTCATTTGATCCTCAGGGTTATGTCTCGATCGATTTTTATGAAGATGTTGATCTCAATAAGAGTAGGATAGAGTCTTCTTCGGGTATAGAGAAGACTGAGTATGGTGAGAAGTGTCTGGATGATAATATGAGTAATAGCAGTTGCCTGAAGACAGTCAATAAGAAGGAGCTGCGTATTCATTTTAATGAAAAGCAATTAGCGGACAAGACTAAGACAAATCTTGTCATAAAAGAGGTTGTCGGGGAGAGCGGTAGGAAGATCAATTCTTCCGATATCTCTTATGAGATAAAGACTTATAGGCCACTTGATATTAAAATAGGAAAAGATAAAAATAAGAGTAATTTTTCTGCATTGATCTTATGTTCAAATAATCCTTTGGAGGTTCCGAATAAAGAAGATTTTAAGAAAGTCATCAATGCTGATGGTGATTATGAAATATTTTCATGGGGGGTGTCTTGGCAGAATAATTACTATGATGATAATTATTGTCCAAAAGGAGATTTTGTCACGACTGTTGATGTCGGATTCATACCTGAGAAAAATTATTCTCTAGGATTTCTATTGAATGATGTCTTCGGTCAGAGTGTTGAACAGAGTTTAGGGATTGTTACCGATAAGGCGACTAATGAGGATATTTCGATCTTTTCAATGCAAAAAGATTATAATATAACTTCTTCTAAGAAGACGAGTGTCTCATTTGGGGTGAAAAATATTGATTATGCTGATATCGAGATATGTAAGAAGTATGACGCTGCTAGTTTTTATGATTCATATATCAAAAGAGATTCTTTAATGTCAAATTGCGAGAATTCGAAAAAGGATAAAGTGCAGTTGCCTCTGAAGAGATGGGTCAACAATTATTTCGATATAGATATCAAGAAATATTTTGATGAGCCATTGGGTAATTATGTGGTAAAGATATCGCATCCTAATTTCAAGAATAAGGATGGAGGGAATGAGATATATTCTTTCATCACTATTACCAACATCGCTGTCTCTGAGAAGAGGGTTGACCTAACTGATTCTAAAGCTGAGGAGAACGGTGATATCTTTGGCGAAGTCAAGAATATCTATTGGATAACTAATGTCGAGACCCAGGAACCGATCGAGGGGGCAAAAGTCAAGATATATGCTTCAGGAAAAATAATCGAAGGACTTTCTAATAAAGAAGGATTAGCATTCATCACTCCTGTTTCTAATTTTGATGAGATAGTCGTCGAATATGGAAGAGATAGTACTGTGATATCGAAGGATGATTATCTGAGTGATCCCACAAAGGCCTATGCGGTCAAGAAGGCATATATCTATACTGATAAGCCTGTCTATAAGATGGAGGAAACGGTGAATATAAGGGGTTTATTCAGATTAGGGTATGATGGTATTTATAAGATACCTACGAATGAGGTGCAGCTAGAAATATCTAATCCAAAAGGAGAAAAAATATCAAATGCTACTATTGCTTTGGGCGAGTTCGGAACTTTTACTAGTTATTTCAAGGTAGAAAAAGATGCTCCATTGGGAGATTATTCTATTTGCGCAACTGATTATGGTTGTAGTCATTTCAACGTCCAGGAGAATATTCCTTCTGCTTTTGAGGTCAATGTTATTCCTACTAAGGACGAGTTCGTCTCAAAGGAAGTGATAAAGTTGAATTTAAGCGCTAATTATCAATTCGGGGTTCCAGTCGAGAATGCTGAAGTGGAGTATACGATAAGTGCACAAGATTTTTATTTTGATAGGGCTAAAGAGGTGGGCGTGAGTTTTGAGAGTGACGATGGTGAAGATGATGGCGAGATAATTTTTGCAAAAGGGAAAACTATCCTGGATATCTATGGGAAGGGAGAAGTTTCTGAGATAGTCGATATTGAAAAGGTATTTAAAAATTCTTCGAGAAGCAAGGTGTTATATTTTGATTTCAATGTCAAGAGCTCTTTCGGACAAAGAGTAAGTTATCGTAAGCAGATCATCCTCCATCAAGGTGACTTTTATCTAGGTGCTTCTGTCAATCCATATTTCTTGAAGGTCAATAAGAATCTAATATTCAAAATCATGACAGCTGATGGTTATGGTAAACCAAAAGCAGTGAAGGATATGGTTACAAATATTTATAGGGTAAGTTGGGAACATGAAAAGAATAAGAATCCTGATGGTACTTATAGTTATTCTTGGAAGAAGAAAAGAGATTTTGTAAAAAGTGGAAAAATTTCGACAGATAGGAATGGAACATTTTCAAGATCAGGAGATTCCATCGCTGTCGAGGGAGAATATGAGATTGATTTTTCTGGTTCTGATACTTATGGTAATAAGATATCTTTAACGAAGTTATTCTATGTGTTCGGGGAGAAGCAAGTCGAAGTGAGATCAAATGATGGTTTGAACTTGGATTTGGAAGTAATAAATCCAAATATCAATCTGTCGGAAAAAGGTCATTTGATAATCAAGTCACCTTATCCAAAGGCAAAGGCTTTGGTAACAGTTGAAAGGGGTAGAGTATTCGAGCATAAGGTGATTGACATAGTCGGCGGCTTATATGATTTCGAGTTTACGCCTAAGGGAGAATATTTTCCGAATGTATATGTTTCTGTGTTATTACAGGGGCCTGATTCGGCAATAAGGTTCGGGTCAAAAGAATTCTTCATAAAGAGCGGTTTAAGTAATCTTAATATCTCGGTCACGACAAATAAAGCTAATTATCTTCCTGGAGAGGAGGTGTTAGTCAAGATCAGGACGCTTGATGGTAATCGTTCACCGACTCCTTCTGAGGTCTCATTGTCGGTTTTTAGTAACGATCTTCTAAAGAGTGAAGTCAATATCAATAAGGACCCTTTTAGCTATTTCTATACTGAATTCCCACTAACTGTTTCTGCTTATTCGAATATGAAAAATGTTATTGGTGGTGATATGATCAAGATGAAAGGCAATAGTTCTTCAGGTGATGAGGTCTTAGCAAAAAAGTTCAGGGACGTCATATATTGGAATGGGGAGATCCAGACGAATACTGATGGTTATAAGGAAATCACCCTTAAGCTGCCTCAGGCTTTGGGTAATTGGAGAATAGAAGCCATTGGCGTCAATAAGGGATCTAATGTCGGTATTGGTTATGCAGATTTTGTCTCTCGAAAGGAGTTGATGATCACCCCCTTGAGGCCTTCTTTCATAATTCCTGGAGATAAGTTCTATGTAGGGGCTGAGATCGTTAATCAGACTGATACGAAAAAGACTGTCAATGCTTCTTTTGCTAGCGATACCTTGAATTTCTTGGGTGGAAATAAGGAGACGTTGTTAAATATTGAACCAGGTGATTCTCAAACTGTTTATTTCTTCGTAGAAGCTCCATTCATATACCTAAGAGGACAGCATTCTTTTATCGTTAATACCGATATACAGGACAGTGATACTTTAGTACCTTGTACTGCCGAGAAGGATGAATCCTCTGTAAGAGGTAAGTGTGGATCTGTTAATGGGCAGAAGCTATCAAGTAAGCCAGAAAATGATTTGTGCAAGGTGGGTACTCCTTCCCAGGTTTCTGGTGAGGGGCCTTGGAGTTGGACCTGTGAAGGTTTTAATGGAGGAAAGGCAACGACATGCAAGTCTTTGAAAGTTGAGTCTTCTTTTGATGGCAGGTGTGGAAAAGTAAGCGGAAAGAAAACTGCTTTTGCTCCTGATCAGGACCTTTGTTCTGTGGGGAAGGCGTCTGAGGTCTTAGGTTTTGGTCTGTGGACATGGACTTGTGAAGGTTTTGGTGGTGGTAAGTCCGCATCTTGTAGCGCTCCGCGGGATGAATCTGTCATTGATGGAGAATGCGGTCGGGCTGATAAGAAGTTTTCTCCAGATACTCCAGTTGATTATCTTTGTGATTATGGAAAACCTTCTCCAGTCTCAATTTTCTGGACTTGGACTTGCGAAGGAGCTAATGGGGGAATCAGTGCTGATTGTTCAGCAAAGAAGTCTGATGATTCGAAGAACAAATGTGGTTCGGCTGATAAGAAGAAATTCTTCTCATCTCCTACTGAGAATCTTTGTTTAGTGGGGACTCCTTCTAAGGTTACTGGTGAAGGGCCATGGGCATGGACTTGTGGAGATACTCATAGTTCTGTTGAGGAAAAAATAGATGTCCGAGAGAACAATACATATGACTATGTCTATATCGGAGGAGGGACCAATGAGAATGAAGTAGATGAGGTCATTTATGTTCCTGATGGTATTTCTACTGATAAGGGAGAGTTATCAATAAGAACTTCTCCGAATATTTCAGTGTTTTTATCTGATTCTTTAAATTATCTTGTTAATTATCCATATATTTCATCTGAACAGTTAGCAAGTAAATTGAAATCAATGATCCTTTCTGGGCAGGGACTAGGAATAACGAGTATTTTCGAAAAGTTCAAATTGGAAAGCAGTAACCGTGATCCTAAATATGGATTGAATGAGGAGATAGAGCAAAGCTTGAAGAAACTTTATAACAATCAGAACTATGATGGTGGGTTCAGCCTGTGGGGAGCAAAAAGTTCTGATTATAATAAAAGTGTTGCTATCTTAGATTCCTTAATAGTCTTGAATAATGCCGATAAGATCAAGGATGATGATAAGAAATTCTTGAGCTTGATCGATTATGTCTATAATAATTCCTTCAATGGAGATACCTCACAGATAAGTGCGGACAGATCGATCTCTTCGGCATATGTATTATTATCTTCAGGAAAGTACAAGAATGATAAGAAGATCAAGGATTCGCTTGAGAAGATATTGAAGGATGATGTGTTGCTCAAGGAGAAAATAAGTAATCAGACATTAGCCAAACTTGCTATCATAGCCAATGGAGGAGGTTTTTCTTGGGGCATGGATGATAAGGTCAATAAGCTATTAGAGTCAAGATTGGTTTCCGATTCGAAGGGGGTCTTCATCGAACCTAAGAAGGATAATACCTTATATGATAATTATGAGACCTCAATAAATGATACTGCTTTGTATCTTAAGTCGTTGGCTGTGGGAAAGAAGGATAAGGGTAATAATGAGAAGATCATCCAGTGGCTCGTAAATTCTAAATCTAGGGATGGGTCTTGGGGGTCAACAAAAGATACGGCTGAAGTCATCGATGCTTTTGTGAGTTATCTGAATTGGAAAAGGTTTAACGATTCTAATTATGAACTTTCAGTGATCTTCAATGGAGAGAAAGTCGATTCTTTGAATTTCGGGGCTGGTTCGACAATGGACCAGACGAGTAAGAGGATCGAAATATCGAAAATGAAGCATAAGGATTATAATGTGATAAGCTTTGACAAGTCTAAGCATAGGCCGTTATTCAAGGATAATCTTTATTACGATATCTTATTCAAGCAATATATTTCTGCAGAAGCTAAGCCAGAGGATTCAGGACTTTCTATAACAAGAGGATTCTACTCCTTGAATGATTCAAAGAATGATAATCCAATGACTTCCATATCGATGGGTAATATCCTGAAAGTCCATTTACAGATAGTCGTTCCAAAGGAAAGCAGATCGATAATTGTCGAAGATCATATCCCAGCTGGAATGGAGGTAGTCGATATTGACCTTGCCACAGAAAAGAATTATTCGAAGAATATAGAGAAGGGGGTGAGGAATGATTATTTCTATCCTGATCATGGTGAGATAAAGAGTGACAGAGTATTCCTTTACAAGGATAATGTTTCTCCTGGCGTCTATTATTTTGATTATTATGTAATTGCTAAGACAAAAGGAGTATATTCATATCTGTCTTCAATCGTTTCTGAGGCGTATAATCCTCGAGTGTTCGGAAGGACTGGTGGAAGTCATTTCGAAATAAAATAGTTTATTGCTATTTTAGGGGTTTTTATGGTAAAATGTCATTAATGAATAATGAAATAAAAAAAATCTATTCTTTTTTCTCTTTCCTAGTTTTTGGATCTTGTTTGTTAATAGCAGCAAACCATGATTTCTTGACAGAGAAGAAAGTCCAAAAGACTCTGCCCGTAAAGGCGGTTGAGCAGGCAAGTGATAATGGGGGAAAGTTAGAGCAATTACCGACTATTACGAAAAAAGAAGATGTTTCTCTGAGTGCTGAACCTGAACTTAATGAAGTCATACAAAGTGATAATTATATCGGGAATTGGAAGCGAGTGAAAATGACAATAGGGGGAGTAGATGTTCCTTCAATAGGTTCATATCTGATCTTGCGAGAAGGATATTTCAAGAAGATAACGGATTGTAAGATATCTGGCGACCTAGTAGTAAATGAAACTAAGATGGCAATAAGGGTCACTAATGATGAATGCAATCAGGGTCAGCAGAGCTTCATAAATGATTATACTCTTTCAAGTGATCATAATACCTTGACCTTGATAATGAAAGATTCTAATTATGAAGCGCAAGATATTTATGAAAGAATAATTAAGTAACATTAATATCATGAAAAAAGTAATCTTATATACGTTATTAACTTTTGCCTTATGTCCTTTATTTTTAGTCAGTGCTAATACAGAAACTAGTACTGGTAGTAATTTAGTTTATAGTGATTCTATATCTGTAAACGCTATTCTTGATAATGGAAAAGTCTTGGTCAAATGGTCTCCATATAATTTAAGTGATAATTTTTCTTATTATAAGGTGGTCAGGTCCCAGACAAATATTAATCCTGTCTATCCTGATGACGGTTATATCTTTTACTCATCTGATAAGAGCGTAGTGAGCTATGTGGATGAGAATGTGCCAGCCGGAGTAAGTTATTATAGGGTATGCCATGTGACTTCTAGTCAGAGGATATGTTCTAAGAAAGTCATAACAATAAATAATGCAGTTAAGGAACAGGGGAATGATCAGATGATCTGCACTTTGGAATATAATCCGGTCTGTGGGGCTGATGGGAAGACTTATGGAAATAAATGTGCAGCTAATGCTGCGGGAGCTGTTATTGCATATACCGGAGAATGTAATTCTTCTAAGGAAATCGATTGCACTAGCAGTGAAGACCTTTGTCGAGTGAAGCTTGAGAATAAGATTGTTATTAGTCTTGATGAGAATCAGACTACGGGGTATCAGTGGGTACTTGATTACGATAAGACTAAGTTGAAGTTCATAGAGAAAACTTCAAAAAGTTCTTGTGAGAGTGGTATGGCTGGCTGTGGATCCAAGGTTTCTTATTCTTTTACTCCTTTAATCGCAGGAACTTCTGAAATATCATTCAAGTACATGAGACCATGGGAGAGCGTCGCCCCAGTAGAAAGCAAGACATATAAGGTGGTGGTTGTTTCGGGTCAGGAGTGTTATAAGATATATGATCCAGTGTGCGGAAAAGATGGAAAGACTTATGATAATGATTGCATAGCTAGTGCAAATGGGGTAGATATAGATCATAAGGGAAGCTGTAGCAGCGCAGGAGTAGATAAGTCTCCTAATAGTATGACAAGGGAAGAGTTGATTAATCTCATAATAACTTTATTGCAAGCTCTATTGTCGAAAGGTAGTAATCTATAATTTAATCTCCCACACATTAGTGGGAGATTTTATTATAGGAAAAATCTGTTGAATATTATTACTTTTTACAATATAATCTTGAGGAAGAGGAAAATAACATAAATAATATGAAAAAAATTAATTTCAAGTCAAAATCTTTATGGATCGGAATAGTGATTGTAATAGTAATAATCATCGTATTGATTCCAAAGGGAAGCCAGGGTCCTAAATATGAAACCGTTAAAATAGAGAAGGGTTCAGTAATACAGACAGTCGATGCGACTGGAAAATTGGAATCCTCCAATGGGGTTTCTCTTAGATTTCAGATGAGCGGGAATATAGGGAATATGAATGTAAAAGAAGGAGATAGTGTAACGAAAGACCAGTTCTTAGCAAGTCTGTACTTGCCCGAATTGGATGCTTCAATCGCTCAAGCTCAAGCTTCTTTGAATCAGAAATTAGCCGGAGCTACTAATGAGCAGATCGAAGTGAGCAAGAAACAATTAGAGTCAGCAAAGATAGCATTGGAAAAGGCGGAGAAGAGCCTTATTGATGTCACTAAGCTAGCAGATGATAATCTGAGTTCTGTGAATTATTCATTGGAAAAGGCTGAGAATAGTCTAGCGGATGTCACTAAGCTAGCAGAAGAGAATTCTAAGTCTAAATATAATTATGCTTCTTCTTCTCTAGATGATGCCAATATCAAGATATATAATTCATACACACTGATAGATTCTATAAGAAATAGTTATTTTACTAATACTGATCAGCAGGGGTTGAAATTCAAGACAATAGTAGATACCAAATTGCATACTTCAATGGAGAATTCAAAAAGTATCATCCTGGGATTGAAAGGGGCGGATAGTGGCGTGATAGACATTGCATTAGGGCAGATGATCTCTAATCTAGATATGGTCTTGAGTTCCTTAACAGAAGCAAGAGACATATGTGATCAGTATACTTACAAGACTTCTATTCCTGATACAGTGAGGAATTCTATCGATTCTCAGAAATCAATCGTCAGCACGGTAAAGAACTCAATGGTCTCTCTGCAGAACGATATAAATGTTCTGAAGATACAGAATGGAAATAATATAAATGCGGCAAAGAATGCTGTTAATTCAGTAAACAAGGAAATCAATGTAGTAACGACTCAGAATAAGAACAATATAAATAATGCCAACTCAGCCATTGATACTGCCAGATCGAATGTCGCTATCCAGGAGGCAAATCTCAACTCAGTAAAAGCTGGTCCAAGGGAAGTCGATATCGCTTATAGCAGGGCTGTATTGGAGCAGGCAAAGGCAAGCAAGTTAAAATCATTGTTATATTCTCCAACTGATGGAATCGTCGGAAAGATAAGCAAGAAAAGCGGGGAGTTGGTAGGACCATCTGATGTTGTCATAGAAATAATATCTCCGCATCAGGAGGTCGAGATAGACGTTTCGGAGACTGATGTCGTGAAGCTGAACATAGGTGATGAAGCTAGTGTTGATTTCGATGCTCTGGGTTCTGATCTGAAATTCAAAGGAAAGGTCTTGACGATAGAACCAGCTTCAACAGACATACAGGGAGTGGTCTATTATAAGGTGAAGATCGGTTTAGAAGATGAGAATAAGTCGATAAAAAGTGGAATGACGGCCAATGTCTTGATCGAGACAGAAAGAAGAGAGGGAGTTCTGAATCTGCCGAATAAAGTATTGGTGACTAAGGATGGAAAGAAATACGTCAAGGTGTTACAAGAAGGGAAGAATATTATCGAGAAAGAGGTCTTCTTAGGAGTAAAGGGAGATGGAGGAGTCATTGAAGTAGTTTCTGGTTTAACAGAAGGAGAAGAAGTGATCTTAAAAACTTTAGGTAAATAATTATGTTGATAAGCGTAAAAAATTTAAAAAAATGCTTCAAGGAGGGAGAAGTCACGACGAAGGTCTTAAGGGGAATTTCTTTTGATGTAAAAAAAGGAGAATTCGTTTCCATAATGGGACCGTCTGGTTCGGGTAAGTCTACTCTGATGCACATATTGGGTTTTTTGGATAATCTTACTGTAGGCAAGTACTATTTTGAAGATGAGGATGTCAGCAGTCTTTCTGATAATCAATTAGCAAAGATGAGGAATAAGAAAGTCGGTTTCGTATTCCAGTCTTTCAATCTCCTGAATAGGATGTCTGTCTTAGAGAATGTGATGCTCCCATTGACTTACGATACTTTTTCTCTTGAGGAACGCAAGGAAAAGGCAACTAAGATATTAGACCAGATGAATCTTTCTCATAGGCTTAATTATCTGCCTAATAACATATCTGGTGGGGAAAGGCAGAGAGTGGCAATAGCAAGAGCTTTAGTAAATGATCCAGAAGTTATATTTGCTGATGAGCCTACTGGCAATCTTGATTCGAAGTCAGGATTCCAGGTCATGAAGATATTGCAGGAGCTGAATGATAATGGGAATACGATCATCTTGGTCACTCATGAGAAGGTGACTGCTGAATATGCTGATAGGATAATAAACATAAGGGATGGGTTGATAATAGACGATTCTATGGTTACGAATAAGCAAATCGCTTCGAAGAACCAGGAGTTGATCAAGTAATATGGATTTAAAAGATTCTATCACAACCGCTTGTCAGATGATATTAAGGAATAAGGTCCAGTCGTTTTTGACTATGCTGGGAATAGTAATAGGCGTGATGGCGGTCATCATAATAATGTCATTGGGGGCAAGTGCTCAAGAATTCATATTGGGTCAAGTCAAGAGCTATGGATCGAATATGGTGGCTCTACTTCCTGGAAAATCTGAGGAATCAGGTCCTCCTTCGTCGGCGTATGGCTTGATAATCACTAGCTTGAAGAACAAGGATGGGGAGGATATCCTCAATATGAAGAATCCTCATATCGAAGGACTTGCCATGTATGTGAAAGGAAATGATGTCGTTTCTTGGGAGGATAATGTGAAGAGCGTGACATTCTACGGCACGAGTAGTAATTATCCAGATATAGAGAATGCTTCTTTGGAGAAGGGGAGATTCTTCGATCAAGAAGAGGAGAGTGAGAGCGTAGCTGTCCTTGGGAGCAAGATCGCTGATGAGTTATTCGATAATGGAGATCCTATCGGGAAAAAGATAAGGATAAAAAAGACAAACTTTACTGTGGTAGGAGTTTTCAAGTCAAAAGGTGGAAATTTTATCCAGAATCAGGACGAACAGATATTCATTCCGATCAAGACAGCTCAAAATCGCTTATTAGGAATCAATTATTTGGATTTTATCCGAATAAGGATTGATAATGTGGAGAACTTTGATTATGTCAAAGAAGATATAGCTTCCTTGCTGCGGGCGAACCACGATATAAATAGTGCAGATGAGGATGATTT
The DNA here is from genome assembly GCA_028704755.1 of Minisyncoccota bacterium. Lineage (GTDB taxonomy): Bacteria > Patescibacteriota > Minisyncoccia > Minisyncoccales > Minisyncoccaceae > Minisyncoccus. The sequence goes on from JAQWEU010000003.1 coordinate 16,084, forward strand.
CTCTATCAGGTCAGTAGCTCAAGCAATCCAGACAATTTCTTCAATAACTGATATCTTGAAGTTCTTCTTAGTGGCGGTTTCGGCCATTTCCTTAGTGGTTGGAGGTTTCGGGATAATGAATATAATGCTTGCTATCGTCCAGCAGAGGATAAAGGAAATAGGGTTAAGGAAAGCTTTGGGAGCGAATTCGAAAGATATCGTCTGGCAGTTCCTAGTCGAAACCGTGACGATTACTTTCATAAGCGGGGTCATAGGAATAATACTGGGAATTTCCATATCGTATGGGGCTGCACAAATAATCAACCTATTAGGCTATAAATGGACCTTTATAGTGTCTTATGACGGAATATTGATAGGTTGCTTGGTTTCTATCCTTATCGGTCTCATATTCGGTATTTTCCCTGCATTAAGAGCAAGTAAATTAGATCCAATTGATGCATTGTCTTATGAATAATATCATCAAATATTTTCAATCAGCGTATATCAACCTGATCCATCAGAAGTCAAGGAGTTTTTTGACTATTTTTGCTATGGCAATAGGTATCGCATCTTTAGTAGTGATAATCACTGCTAGTGAGAATTTCAAAGGATCCATTACTAAGCAGTTGGATATCTATAGTCCTAATTCGATAAATGTCGAGGTCAGAGTTCCTGGAAACAAGGGGGCGGCTGCCGCTACTTCAGGACTTAATATTACCACCTTTAAGAATTCAGACATTGATGCGATAAAGAAAATAAAGAATGTCGATAAGGTCTACGGATACTTGACTGCTCAAGAAACGATAAAGCGCGAAGGAGAAAAGGAGAATGCTCTGATCTTCGGTTATGGGGCTGAGGCGGGGGATATAGAGAAGATGGATTTCGTAAGGGGGAGATATTATACTGTAGAAGAAGAGAATTCTCTGAGTCCGGTAGTCGTCATAGGAAAAAAGATAAATGATAATTTCTTCGGAGATAATGATGCTATAAACCAGATAATATATGTCAAAGGAAAGCCTTATAGGGTTGTCGGAGTCTTAGCTAGTAAGGGAGCGAATTTCGGTTTCGATATGGATAAGGTCATATATATACCGGCAAAGGTGGTACAGAAGAAGATACTGGGAGTAGATTATGTCCTTGGAGCAATGATATCGACTGTTGATGCGAAGATGATCGATCAGACGAAAGAAGATATATTACAGGTCATGAGAGACAGGCATGAGATAGAAGATGAGAGCCGGGATGACTTCGAAGTCATGACCATGAAGGAAGCTTCCGATATGGTGAATACTGTGTTGTCTGGGATGACCTATTTCTTAATGGCTCTGGTGGGCATATCTCTTTTAGTCGCAGGAGTCGGGATAACCAATATCATGTATGTGACAGTCATAGAGAGGACTTTTGAAATCGGATTGCGAATGGCAGTCGGAGCGAGGAAAGGCGATATATTGATGCAATTCATTGCTGAGACTATCATATTGACTTTTGCTGGCGGCGTTCTTGGAATATTGATGGGAGCTGGTATTGCTTATTTCATTTATTATTTAGCAATCGTCTTCAGTTTTTCTTGGTCTCCGATAATACCGTCATGGGTAATAGTCTTCTCATTGACATTTTCGACTTTTATCGGATTATTCTTCGGGGTATATCCTGCAAAGCTAGCATCTAATCTTGACCCTATAGATGCCATAAGGAAGGATTGATGAATTGCTTTAATCGTCAAACATTGGTATCATATTATATAATAATAATTTAAGAGATATATAAATATGGAAAAAACATTACATAATTTAGCCCAAGCCTTCACTGGCGAGAGCCAGGCAAGGAATAGGTATACGTTCTATGCGAAGATCGCAAGGACTGAGGGGTATGAGAAGATCGCAGAAGTCTTCCTATTGACTGCTGACCAAGAAAAGACACATGCTCATTGGCTGATGAAAATGATAAATTCATTGAAGGCTAGATCCGGTCAGAATGATCTGACAATGAAAGTAGAAGCAGAGGTTCCGACAGTCCATGGAACAACAATGGAAAATCTTGATGCTGCGATAAGTGGAGAGAATCATGAGTACACTTCGATGTATCCTGAATTCGCAAGAGTCGCAGAGGAAGAGGGGCTTCCAGAAGTCGCTGCAAGATTAAGAGCCATAGCTAAGGCTGAGGAGCATCATGAGGAAAGGTATAAGAAGATATTGGAACAATTAAAAGCTGGGACATTATTCAAGAAGGATGAGGAGGTGTGCTGGGTGTGTCGAGAATGTGGATATCAATATGTTGGATCAGAGCCACCTGCACTGTGTCCATCTTGCGATCATCCAACAGCTTTTTATGAGAAAAAGTGCGAAGAATTCTAAGAAAGAATCCCTTTTAAAAGGGATTTTTTGTTTCTTGAGATTAATGAGAATGTTTGCTATCATATTATCAATAACATATTAATCATAGTCGAATCATTATGATCTTCCGTAAAAAACGAAAGAGCGTCTTCAAAATAATCTATCTTATCTTTAGCTACCTAGTCATCATATTTTCGGCGATTTTTTCATTCTATGTCTATTGCGAGGTCAATTACAAGGATAGGATATTGCCAAATGTCTATGCAGGAAAGGTGGATCTTTCGAATAAGACTGTCGAAGAGGCTAGAAAGCTCATCAACCAGAAGATAGATGTTTTTAATCTAGAGGGGATAGTGTTCAATAATTCTAAGAAGATATATATCTATCCAGTAGAGTCTTCCTCTTCTGGAGAAATATTGAATTACTTGGTGTTTTTCGACATGGAAGAAGCTCTTAGTAATTCCATGAAAATCGGACATTCCGGGAATGTCGTATCTGATTATCTAGCAAGGCTGAGATCGATACTGTTCAGGAGTAAAGAAGTCAATTATCTGTCCGTTAAGGTAGACCATGAGAAAATATTGGAAAGGATCGAGAAGGAGCTATCAGAATATAGGTCATATAATGCTTATTATTATGTCGATGATAATGGGGAATTGAAGGTACATAAAGAGGTTGTCGGCAAGAAATTCGATTATGATTTCAAGTCATTGGAGGATAATCTGAGATCCTTGAATTTTTCAGGAATGAATCTTTCAGCAGCAAAGCATGTTCCTGAGGTAGTCGAGAGAGATTGTCTCGATAAGAAAGGGGAGTTAGAAAATATGTTGAGTCATTCGCCGATCTATATGGTTTATAAAGGAGAGAATTGGGAAATAGAAAAAAGGGATCTAGTGAGCTGGGTCGAGCTATCGAAGACCGATAAGGGGTTTTCTTTTAAGATAAACAAGGATAAAGTCACTTCATATATCAAAGAAAATGTATCGATTGCGATCGATATCCCTCCGCAACCTCCTGAATTCAGTATTGAGAATGGCAAATTGAAGGATTTCAAGCCTGGAAAGGATGGATTAGAAGTTGATATAGAAAAGATGGTTGGTAATCTGAGCCAGTTCTTCGTCGGTCAGAATCGCTTCGAGATCGAGATGAAAAAAGCTCGTCAGGTAGCGGAGATGGATAGTAGTGAAGGGGATTTTTCGGGAATAAAGGAAATAATAGGAGAGTACTCCCTTTCCTTCGCTGGCTCCAGTGCGAGCAGGATGAAGAATATTAAGAATGGGGCGAGTAAGATAAGCGGAGCAATAATAAAGCCTGGGGAAGAGTTTTCTACAGTAAAGCTCTTGAGCCCTATTGATATTAGCAATGGTTATGCGAAGGAAGCGGTGATCAACGGAGGGGCAATAACCTATGAAGTCGGTGGAGGGCTTTGTCAATTAAGCACTACTTTATTCAGGACTATCCTGAATACGGGATTGCCGATTACCATGAGGAAGAACCATACTTACGATATGTCGTACTATCTGCCCGTCGGAGTGGATGCAGCAATCTATGATCCATCTCCTGATTTCAAGTTCCTTAACGATACAGGTAATAACATCCTTGTTGTCGCTTGGGTAGATGGAGTAAAATTGAACATGCAGGTCTGGGGAGTGAGAGACGGGAGAATGGTCCAGAGGACTGATCCTGTAAGGTATAATATCTCAAGGCCGGGAGCTGCTAAGATAATTCCTAGCAGTAGCCTAGCGAAAGGGGTTACCCAGTGCAGTTATGCTTCGTATATCGGGTCTGATACATACTTCGATTATACAGTCACTTATTCGGATGGAACGAAGAAAGAGTCCCGTTTTTCATCTCATTATGCTCCTCGTAGGGGAATATGCTATGTAGGAATATAATATTCTTGCAAAAAGATTATAAAATGGTAATATGAATTACCTATGGATTTTGAATTGAAAGCAAAGATGTCGCCTAAAGGCGATCAGCCTAAGGCGATTAAGGAATTGGTTGACGGGTGGAACAAAGGTTTTAATAGGCAGACATTATTAGGAGTGACTGGTTCGGGAAAAACCTTTACCATCGCTAATGCCATAGCACATATCCAGAAGCCGACTCTGGTGATTTCGCATAACAAGACTTTAGCAGCTCAATTGTGCAATGAATTCAGGGAATTCTTTCCTGATAATGCAGTAGAGTACTTCGTCAGTTATTATGATTATTACCAACCTGAGACTTATATGGTCAATTCTGATACATATATTGAAAAGGAAGCTCAGATAAACGAAGAGATAGACCGATTGAGGCACGCATGCACTCAAGCCTTGATGACGAGGAAGGACGTAATAATAGTCGCTTCCGTTTCTTGTATTTATGGCTTAGGGTCTCCTGAGCAGTATAAGAGCATCATCCTTACTCTAGAGAGAGGGCAGATGATAAACAGGCAGGAGCTAGCGAGGAGATTGATCGATATGCAATTCGAGAGGACTAATGCTGACCTGTTATTGGGTACATTCCGTCTACATGGACAAGTGTTGGAGATAATGCCAGTGAATGCGAAGCATATCTATAGATTCGTCATATCTGATAGGATAGAGTCGATCGAGATAATCGATGCGATAAGGAAGAATATTCTGGAAGAGATAAAAGAGGTCAATATCTTCCCTGCTAAGCACTATGTGATAAATGAGGCAATAAGGGATGGTGCATTGGAAATGATAAGAAAGGAACTGGAAGAAAGGTTAGAGTATTTCAAGAAAGAAGACAAGGTCTTGGAGTATGAAAGATTGAAACGTAGGGTGAATTATGACTTGGAATTGATCCAGAATATCGGCTATTGCCAAGGAATAGAAAACTATTCACGTCATTTCGATGGAAGGAAAGCAGGGGAGCCTCCATTCACCTTGATGGATTATTTCAAGGAGAATGGTGAGTATATGGTAGTGATAGATGAGTCTCATGTGACTTTGCCACAGATAAGGGCGATGTATAATGGTGATAAGGCAAGGAAGGGCTCATTGATCGATTATGGATTCAGACTGCCAAGTGCTTATGACAATAGACCTCTTAAGTATGTTGAATTCGAGGATCTGGCAAAGAAGATCATATATGTTTCGGCTACTCCTAATGAAGTGGAAATCAATCAGAGTGATCAGATAGTCGAACAGATCGTAAGACCGACTGGGCTAGTTGATCCGGAAGTAGTAATAAGGCCTGTGACCCAAACGAAAGACAGTCTGTCCCAGATAGATGATCTAGTCGAGCGAGTAAATGATCAAGTGAAGAAGAAGGAGAGGACCTTGGTCACGACATTGACCAAGAGGATGGCAGAGGATCTGACTGATCATTTGGAGAAGAGGGGGATAAAAGTGAAATATTTACATAGCGACATAAAGACATTGGAGAGGATAGAGATAATAACTGAACTGAGGAAGGGGAATGTCGATGTCATCGTGGGGGTCAATCTCTTGAGAGAGGGATTGGATATTCCAGAAGTTTCCTTGGTGGCAATACTAGATGCTGATAAGGAAGGATTCCTGAGGAATGAGACAAGCCTTATTCAGACAATAGGAAGAGCTGCAAGAAATTCCAATGGAAGAGTAGTCCTTTATGCTGATCGCCTGACCGATTCTATCAAGCGGGCAGTGAAAGAGACGGATAGGAGGAGGGCTATCCAAACGAAGTATAATGAGGAAAATGGAATAACTCCTACTACCATTGAAAAGAATATCAAGAACATACTAGAAGAGTTCGGCTTGAGCGTAAAAGGAACGAAGAAGAAAAGGTTCGTAGAAGAAATATTGAAGATGGATATGATCGGAGATACTAGACCGCTCAAGGAGATAATCAAGGATAAGAAGGTTAAGATGAAAGAAGCAGCTGAAAGTTTGGAATTCGAATTAGCTGCTATCTTGAGAGATGAGATCCATCAATTAGAAAAAGAATTAAAGAAAAAATAATATGCAAGATAAGATAATCATCAAAGGGGCAAGGGAACATAATCTGAAGAACGTAAACTTGGAATTGCCAAGGAACAAGATGGTGGTATTTACAGGTCTTTCTGGCTCAGGGAAATCTAGTCTTGCTTTCGATACTATTTTTGCCGAGGGACAGAGAAGGTACATAGAGTCACTTTCCTCATATGCCAGACAATTTTTAGGCGGTATGCAAAAGCCTGATGTCGATGATATCCAAGGCTTGTCTCCAGCAATATCCATCAGTCAGAAAGCCCATAGTTCCAATCCAAGATCTACTGTTGCGACGATAACGGAGGTCTATGACTATCTGAGGGTGCTGTTCGCAAGAATAGGAAGGCCATATTGTCCTGATTGTAATATACCGATCGAGAAGATGACGATCGATGAGATAAGAGAGAAAGTAATATCTACTCTGAAAGAGAAAAATATGGATGGTCCTTTATTGATACTTTCACCGATAGTGAGAGGAAGGAAAGGAGAGTATTATCAGATGCTCCAGGACATATATGAGTCTGGCTATCTGGAAATAAGGTTGGATGGGAAGATGAAGAGTCTGAGAGAGAGAGTCGATATGGAAAAGAATAAGAAGCATACTATCGAGATAGTGATCGATAAGATATATTTTTCCCAGGTAGATGATGATTTCGAATTCAGGCTCAATGAGTCGATAGAGAATGCTATCGATATGTCAAACAGCTTATGTTCGGTGATATATCCTGATGAGGAGGAGAAGATATTCAGTACTGAGTATTCTTGTCCTAAGTGCGGTTTCAGTTTTCCTGAAATCGAGCCAAGACTTTTCAGTTTCAATAGTCCTTATGGTTTTTGTGAAGAATGCCATGGACTTGGAACCGAGAGCCTATTCAGTGAAAAACCTTGTCCTGTCTGTCAGGGGAAGAGATTGAGCAAGAATGCTCTGAGCGTTAGGATCGATGATAAGAATATTTATGAAATCACTGAATTCGATATCGATAGGGCTATTAGTTTCTTCATCCAGCTCGATGAAAAAATGAGAAAGAAGGAGAAGGAGATCGCTGAAATAATCCTTAATGAGATAAGGAATAGATTGAGTTTCATGATGAGTGTGGGATTACATTATATCAATCTGAACAGGATGGCAGGAACCTTGTCCGGAGGAGAATCTCAGAGAATAAGGTTAGCTTCACAAGTAGGAACTAAGTTAGTAGGAGCCTTGTACGTACTCGATGAGCCGACGATCGGACTACATCAGAGAGATAATGAGATGCTAGTCAAGACACTTAGGAATCTTTGTGATGCAGGTAACAGTATCATTGTCGTAGAACATGATGAGGATACTATCTTGGCAAGTGATTGGTTAGTCGATTTCGGTCCGAAGGCTGGAAAGCATGGAGGCGAGGTGGTGTATTCTGGAACTTTGGATAATCTATTATCGAATAAGGATGAAAAAGTAATATTCGATTGCAAGACATCGGGAAGCCCTAAGAAGTCGTTGACAGGAAAATATCTAAGAGGGGAAGAGTTGATTGAGATCCCTGAGAAGAGGAGGAAAGTCGATGATGAGACTTTGAAGATAAAGGTAGTCAAGGCCAATGAGAACAATCTTAAAAATCTAAGCGTTGACATACCCTTAGGAAGATTTGTCTGCCTGACAGGAGTTTCTGGTTCTGGAAAATCGACCCTGATGAACAATGTGATCAATAGTTACATAACGGGGAAGATAAATCATTTTAAGAGAGATATAAAGGTTGAGGAGATAAAAAATGTCGAGTATATCGATAAGATAATAAGGATAGATCAGTCTCCGATAGGAAGGACTCCGAGATCCAATCCAGCGACTTATACCAAAGTATTCGATGAGATAAGGGAGATATACTCCATGACGCCCGAGGCGAAGATGAGGGGGTATAAGAGTGGAAGGTTCAGTTTCAATATGCCTGGTGGGAGGTGCGAGAATTGCCAGGGAAAAGGGACTTTAGAGATTGAGATGCATTTTCTTCCTAGCGTGGAAATAGTCTGTGATGTGTGTAAGGGGAGGAGGTTCAATAGGGAAACATTATCTGTTCATTATAAAGGGAAGAATATCTCTGACGTATTGGATATGACAATAGAGGATGCTGAAGCTTTTTTCAAGGATATACCCTTCATACATGACAAGCTGAAGGTATTGAATGAAGTAGGGTTAGGCTATCTGACACTGGGACAGCCTGCTACTACTCTTTCAGGAGGGGAATCACAAAGAGTAAAATTGAGCAAGGAATTATCAAAGCATGGAACGACTAGGACCCTTTATCTCTTAGACGAACCGACAACTGGATTACATTATGACGATATCAAGAAATTAGTATTATTGTTACAGAGACTAGTCTCGCAAGGTAATACTGTCTTAGTGATAGAGCATAATCTTGATTTCATAAAATGTGCTGATTGGATAGTCGATCTCGGACCAGAAGGAGGGGATCTGGGTGGGCAATTGATGGCTCAAGGATCTCCAGAAGAGATCGCCCAAAGGGATACTTGGACTGGAAAATATTTGAGGCGAGTATTAAAAAAGAAATAGATCCAATCTATATGAACATAGTGAAAACATTAAAAATCATATCGTTATCAATAATACTGTACTTGGTGGTATTCGTATGTGATATTTTTTATTTTCCTATTTCATATAATAAATTAGATTTTCCTCAGAGGACGATAGTCAATTCAATAAATACTAGTTGGGATGGGAAGGTCAAGAGCGTTCCTGCAGAAGAACAAGGACTTGTCAGCCAGGATGAGTTGATGAAGTCTCTGAATTTCCTAGAAAGGAGATTCGTCGATAGGGTATTTGCAATCGATCCTAAGGTACTTGGTTTCAAGGGAGATTTCTTTTCAAAAGAAATCCCTTCTGATCTGGTCAAGGTGCTTGATAAGGAGATCAAGCTCGGAGATGTCGATGTCGGTATAAATTACTTGCCTCAAGCGGTTTTTGATGATTATTCATCAATGAATGAAAAGATGGAAAAGGATATCAATAAGGAATTGTTCGTCGAGTCTGGATATCGATCTCCTGGGTATCAAGCTTATTTATTCTTTTATTATCTTCCTGAGAATAATTATTCCTTGATGGAAAATTCTAAATGGCTGACAATGCCTGGGTATAGTGAGCATAATTCCCAGAATACAGCAATCGACTTCATAAGTGCTGATGGGATAGATGGAGATGCGGGAGAACAGACGATCGATGATTTCATGCGATTGGAGGAGTATAAGTGGCTTGAGAACAATGCGATGGAATATAATTTCTATCTTTCTTATCCAGAGAATAATCCATATGGAATATCTTTCGAGCCATGGCATTGGCATTGGGAAAAGAAAATTGATATAATCAATGATAATAAGTAATATGAATACTGATAAGGAGTATAAGGGTCTTACAGAGAAAGAGGCGAACGAAATCCTTCAGAAAGAAGGATTGAACCAATTACCAGAACAAAAAGGTAAAAGCATCTTTACTGTTTTTTGGCATGTCATTTCTGAGCCGATGTTCATGCTCTTGATCGCAGGAGTCCTGATATATTCCTTCATAGGGGAGGCTAGTGATGCGTTAATGCTTTCGACTTTCGTCCTATTGATAATCGGTATCACTTTCTATCAAGAAAGGAAGACTGAAAAGACCCTTCAGGCATTGAAGGATCTTTCGAGTCCGATGGTATTGGTCCTGAGAGATGGAGAAAAGAAGAGGATATCGGGGTATGAATTGGTCAAGGGTGATACCATCATCATCAGAGAGGGAGACAGAGTCCCTGCTGATGCTATCATGCTGAAGTGTGAGAATCTGTTCGTCGATGAATCTTTGCTGACTGGTGAATCTCTTCCTGTAAGGAAGAGTGAGTCCAAAGAAGAGAGTAATACGGTCCTGGGAGGAGATGATACGCCTTTTATCTATTCTGGAACAATGGCAGTTAGCGGATGGGGGATAGCCAGAGTAACTCATACGGGCATAAATACTGAAATCGGAAAGATTGGAAAGAGCTTGCAGGATATAAAGGAGGAGGATACTTTATTACATAAAGAAACTTCCCAAGTGGTCAAGGTGACTGCAAGCATAGGGTTGATCCTATGCGAATTAGTTGTCTTGTATTATTATTTCGTAAAAGGAAATCTTATTGCGGGGATATTAGCAGGAATTACTCTGAGCATGTCGATGGTTCCGGAAGAATTTCCAGTGGTGCTGATGATATTCTTAACATTGGGAGCTTGGAGGATCTCAAGGAAGAAGGTCTTAGCCAGAAAATCATCTGTTATCGAGACTCTTGGTGCTGCGACAGTCCTATGTACCGATAAGACTGGAACATTAACAATGAACAAGATGGCCTTAAGCATGCTTTTTTCTGATGGGAAGCTATATGAAATCAGTAAGCAAAAAGATCTATCTGTCGGATGCAGGGAACTATTGAGATGTGCAGCATTGGCAAGCAAGAAGGAACCTTTTGATCCGATTGAAAAAGAGATAATGAAGGCAACTAGTAGGTATTCGATAAACAGTATTTATGGGGGGTTGAATCTTTTGCACGAGTACCCATTGTCGAAAATGTTATTGTCCTTGTCCCAAGTATGGGAAAGCGATAAGAGCGATGATCTGATCGTGGCAGCGAAGGGGGCTCCAGAGGCGATACTCGATATATGCCATGTAGACGAAGAAGAAAGACAAGCTGTAATGGAAAGAGTAAGGGTGATGTCCGGAGAGGGGCTAAGGGTGTTGGGAGTAGCAAGGTCATCTTTTAAAGGCAGGGATTTGCCATCTGATCAGCATAATTTTAAATTTGATTTCATAGGCTTGCTCGGTTTTATCGATCCAGTAAGGCCAGACGCAAAGAAGTCAGTCGAAGAAGCTTATGGAGCAGGAATAAGGGTTATGATGATCACTGGAGATTATTTGGGGACAGCCCAGTTCGTTGCAAAGCAAGTCGGGATAATAAATCCAGAAAATTATCTGACAGGAGGTGACCTGAAGAAGATAAATCATTTGGAGCTAAGGGAGCGGATAAAGACCGTGAATGTCTTTGCAAGGGTGATGCCTGAACAGAAACTATTGATCGTCAATGCCCTGAAAGCTAATAATGAAGTAGTAGCAATGATCGGTGATGGCGTGAACGATGCTCCTGCCTTGAAGGCTGCCCATATCGGCATATCGATGGGAGAAAGAGGAACTGACGTAGCGAGGGAAGCTTCTGCTTTAGTCCTACTCAATGATGATTTTTCTTCCATCTTATCAGCTGTCAGATTAGGAAGAAGGATATATGATAATCTTAAAAGAGCTATGTGTTATATCATTGCTGTCCATCTGCCGATTGCGGGAATGGTGGTCCTACCTCTATTCTTCGGATTGCCTTCGATGTTATTCCCAGCCCATATCGCTTTCTTAGAGCTCATAATCGATCCCGCTTGTTCAATAGTCTTTGAAGCAGAGAAGGAGGGTAGGGGTATAATGAAGAGGAAGCCAAGGCCTATACGTCAATCGATGTTCAGTAGGAAAATGATATTAATCGGTCTATTGCAAGGGATGGGTGCTATGATAATATCTTTTGCCTTGTTTTTTCTAGCAATCAAATCTGGGAGAGGGGAGGTAGAAGCAAGATCTTTTGTTTTTGCATGTCTGGTCGTAATAAATCTATTGCTTATCATGGTAAATCTATCGTGGGAGAAGAATATTATACAGGTCTTGTTTTCGGGCAATAGGACTTTACTCATGATACTAGCTCTGGCGCTCGTTTCTCTTTCGATGGTATTTTATGTTTCACCTCTTGCTAATTTATTCCATCTGACTCCTTTGCGATCAGGAGATGTCCTGATGATCGTCGGGGTCTCTGTCGTCAGTATCCTATGGTTTGAATTGCTGAAGTCGGCAATCAGAGAAGAGTAGTTTCGTATCAGTCTAATCGAGAAATCTATGAATTTAAAAGAAGAGATCAAAAAATTTCCTGACAGTCCAGGAATATATCTATTCTATAGCAAGAAAGAGCTTGTCTATATCGGAAAAGCGACTTCTTTGAAGAGGAGGGTCGCTAGTTATTTTATGGGAAAAAGAACGAATAGGCCGATAGAGGCGATGATCAACGAAGTCGATAGTGCTAGGTATAGGGAAACAGATTCTGTCATAGAAGCGATAATATTAGAAGCAAATTATATCAAGAAGTATCAGCCTAAATACAATGTGAAGGAGAAGGATAATAAGAGTTGGAACTATCTAGCTCTGACCAGGGAGGATTTTCCAAAATTAGAGGCAGTCCGAGAACATATATTGAAAGAAATGGGTGACTCCGTCAAGAAATCATATAAGCATGTGTTCGGACCATTTCCTTCTATGAAGACCAAGGAGGTGTTGAAGATATTACATAATCTTTTCTGTATTTCGCGATGCGGCCCGAATCAGAAGAGACCTTGTTTCGATTATCAGATAGGTCATTGCATGGGGGTCTGTTGCGGAGAAGTAAATAAGAGTGATTATAGGGATAGGGTGATAAAACCTTTGGTATATTTCCTGAATGGTAAGAAAAAGACTTTGCTCCTGATGATCGAGCGAAATATGAAGAAGTCTTCTGACGGACTTGATTTCGAAGAGGCAAAGAGATTGAGGGACCAATTGAACGCACTGAAAAGAATAAGGGATATTTCGCTGTTGGATAAGTCATTCGTAAATGACTATTTCGATGATAAAGACGTGCTTATCAGGAGGTTTGAGGGGTATGACATATCGAACATGGGTGAAGATGCTAAAGTTGGCAGCATGGTAGTGTTCAACGGGAAAGGAGCAATGAGGGAGGAGTATAAGAAATTCAAGATAAAGACAGTAATCGGGCAAAGCGATGTTGATTGCTTGAAGGAAGTCTTAAGCAGGAGGTTCAAGCATGATGATTGGAAGTTGCCTGATCTGGTCCTTGTGGACGGGGGTAAGCCGCAAGTCAGTATTGCAGAAAACGTATTAATAGGCTTTAATCTAGATATACCTGTTATTGGAATCGCTAAAGGGGCTGAGAGGAAGAAGAATGAGTTCATTTTCAATGATATCGAAGATGAATTGGTACAATGGATAAGCGATAATGAGAATCTGTTAATACAGGCAAGGGATGAGGCTCATCGTTTTGCGATATCATACCAAAGACAGCTTCTCAGGAAAAAAGATTACGATCATAAATAAGCATAAAAATATGTTGAATAAAAGAAAAATAGAATTATTGTCACCTGCGAAAAACTATGAATGCGGGGTGGCGGCGATAAACGCTGGAGCAGATGCAGTGTATATCGGAGGACCGAAGTTCGGAGCAAGGAAAGATGCTTCCAATTCGTTACGAGAAGTGATAAGCCTTATTGAGTATGCTCATCAGTTCAGGGTAAGGGTTTATGTAGCGATAAACACGATACTTTTTGATAATGAAATAGAGGAGGTAAGGGAGTTGATTGAAAAATTGTACAATCATGGAGCAGATGGGATAATAATCCAGGATATGGCCATATTAGAAATGGACCTTCCTCCTATTAAGATAATCGCTAGTACCCAGTGTGATAATTATGATATTGAAAAGATAAAATTTTTGGAGAAAGTAGGAATCAGGAGAGTGATCCTAGCTAGAGAACTGTCGCTCGAACAGATGAAAGCTATCAGGAAATCAACGAATATTGAATTAGAAACGTTTGTCCATGGAGCCTTGTGCGTGGGTATGAGCGGAAAATGCTATCTAAGCGAATTAGTCGCAAAGAAGAGTGCGAATAGAGGGCGTTGCCAGCAATTGTGCCGTTTTCCATATTCCTTAGTCGATGCTGAAGGCAAGGTATTAATAAGGAATAAATTCTTATTATCCTTGAAGGATCTTAACCTATCCAAGGATCTGGAAGATATACTAGGAGCAGGGATAGATTCTTTGAAGATAGAGGGGCGATTGAAGGATGATGATTATGTCTCTAATGTTACTTATTTCTATAGGCGAAAACTTGATAGGATATTGAAGCGAAGTAACGATCTCGAAAGGTCTTCAGTGGGAAATACCTATGTAAATTGGGAGCCAGAATTAGAAAAGAGTTTCAACAGGGATTTTACCGATTATTTCCTTAGGGGAAGACAGAAGGATATTCTATCGATCAATTCTCCTAAATCAAAAGGTAAATTGCTTGGAAGAGTAAAGACAGTCTCAACTAATTATTTCATTTTGGAAAAGAATGTAGAGGTTGAGAATAATGATGGTTTATGTTTCTTTGATGTGCATGGAAATCTCCAAGGCAGTAATGTCATAAAAGTCTTCGGACCAAAGATATATCTGAATGATATGTCTAAGTTGGAGCCAGGAGTGGATATTTACAGGAATTCTGATGTCGGGTTCTCGAAGGCTATAAAGTCAAATCCTCCAAAGAGATTGGTGCCAGTATTTTTTGAATTACATGAATTGGATAATGGTTTGAGGATAATAGTTCGTGATGAGGAAGGTAATGAGGCGATGATCGAGAAAGAGATCGAGAAGGTAGAGGCGGAGAATAAGGAAGGGGCAATGGAGAATATCAAGGGACAATTAGCTAAATTAGGAGATACGATATATGAGGCAAAGGATATAAGTATATTCTTTGAAAAGCCGTTGTTCTTGAAGATATCGGCAATAAATGCCTTGCGAAGAGAAGTGATTGTCATATTCGATAAGGTCAGGAAGAGTTCTTATAAGAGGGATGAGGATAAGATATCGAAAAGTACGGTTCCTTATCCAGAGAAGAAGTTAGATTATCAAGCTAATGTCTCAAATACTTTGGCTCAGAAATTCTATGAAAGGCATGGAGTAAAGGAAATAGAGCCAGCATTTGAAATCTTGAAGGACAAAAAAGGAAAGAAAGTGATGACAACAAAACATTGCTTAAGGCATTATTTTGGAAAATGCCTGAAGGATCTTGACAAGAGTATGAAGGAGCCTCTTTACCTAGTCGATTCTAAAGGATATAAATATAGGTTGAAATTTGACTGTAAGAATTGTCAGATGGAAGTTTATTACAAGGTTGATGAATAGTTTGAAAATTTTATCAGATAATGTTAAAATCTAGTCATAATATAATAATATAAATAATATGGCAAAAGGTAATAATTCACAAAAAAAGGAAGTAAAGAAGCCTAAAAAGGATAAGAAGAAGTAGTATTTCCACCCTATCAGGGTGGATTTTACTAAAGACTAAATATATGAAAATAGAATCAGTAAAATTCGTCAAAGGGGTTACTGGAAGTGATAGTATTCTTGAGGATGGGATACCTCAGGTGGCTTTTATCGGCAGATCAAACGTTGGAAAATCTAGTGTCATTAATTCCTTGACGGGAATGGGGGTTGCTAGAACAAGTGCTGTTCCTGGTTTCACTCAGCAGATCAATTTATTCTTATTGAATGGTCTGATATATCTAGTAGATCTTCCTGGTTATGGATATGCCAAGGTGGATCCTAAGAAAAAGAATAAGATCAGAGCAATGATAAATTGGTATTTTTTTGATTCTGATTGTGAGCAGAAGAAGGTGATCCTGATAATCGATGCTAATGTCGGTCCGACTCAGATAGATCTCGAGACTTTATACAGCTTGGAAGATAAAGGAAAGAATATAGTAGTAGTTGCCAATAAGATCGATAAGATCAAAAAAACTGAATATCCTAAGAAATGGCAGGAAATAGAAGAATTGATCGGTTCTCATAAGATCATTCCTTATTCAGCAGTGAGCAAGCAAGGAAGGGATGAGCTTCTTGAAGAGATCTTTAATTAGTAGATAAACATATGAAATCTTTAATAATATACTATTCATCACATCATAATAGTACCCAGAAGATAGCTGAAACAATCGCTAGTGAACTGCATGCTGATTTGGTAAAGATTTCAGAATTAAAGAATCTTGACGTCTCTTCATATGACTTGATAGGTTTTGGGTCTGGTATCTATATGACTAATTTCAATGGGTCTATCCTTTCTGTAATAGATAAACTGATCGGACTCGAGGGGAAGAAGACCTTCATATTTTCCACTAGTGGGATGGGGAAGAGTTTTATAAATAATTTTGATAAAGGAATAAGGGATCGGATAAAGAGGAGGGGTGGAGTATTAATAGGTGATTTCAGTTGTTTAGGACTTGATACTTATGGCCCAGTGGGGTGGTTAGGGGGTTTTAACAGGAATAGGCCAGACGCTAATGACATCAAAAACGCGATATCTTTTGCTCGTAACTTACTACAAGGATCAAATTGACATAAAAAGGTTATGGCTTTAAAATCATAGTATGAAAAAGCTGTTTACATTATGTTTCATAAGGAAGGACGGAAGGATATTATTAGGTATGAAGAAGCGGGGATTCGGTGAAGGGAGGTGGAATGGGTTCGGTGGAAAGGTGGAAGATGGAGAGACGATAGACGATGCCGCAAAGAGGGAATTCAATGAGGAGTGTGGCGTGAATATTATTTCCTTAAGGGAATCTGGTGTGATAGATTTCACTTTCTTGGATAGCGGCAAGGAGTTAGAAGTCCATGTCTTCGAAGTGATCGATTATGTGGGAATACCAGAAGAGACGGAAGAAATGATTCCTGGCTGGTTTGATGAAGGTAGCATTCCTTTTGATAAGATGTGGATAGATGATGTTTATTGGATTCCGTTATTCTTACAGAGGAAGGTTTTCAAAGGCAATTTCGTTTTTGAAAACGAAGATAAGATCCGCAATTACGAATTAAAAATAGTGTAAAATGACAGAAATTTTTTTCAAAGATATAAAGAAAAACAAGTTCCAGTCGATTGACACAATCAGGGATGGTGCTTGGATAAATATTGAAAATGTAACTAGTAGTGACTTAGAATATATATCTCAAATATCTAATCTAAAGACTTCTGATCTTGAAGATATATTGGATCCATATGAGAGTCCCCGTGTAGAGAGGCATGGAGAGAGTGTTGTCCTATTCGTAAGAGATGTCTCGAGCGGAGAAGATTATAATTATACGAAGCCATTAGCAATAATAATAACTGATAGGTATTTCATAACAGCTTCCTTGACAAAGAATCGAACGATAAGGTCAGTTATCAATAACAATGACGATGTCCTGTCTACGACCCAAAGGACCAAGTTATTAGTAGCCTTATTGCTTTTGATCGCTAAGAATTATACAAAGGAAATCAAGAATGCGAAAGCAGAACTATCTCTTCAAAAAAAGAGTCTGGATAGTGTTGATGATGATGAGATAGTCAGATTGATTGAGAAGGAAGATATCTTGGATCAGTATATATCATCACTCATTCCAATGAAGAATACAATCGAGTCGATAATCCAGGGGAGTTATATAAAGTTTTACAGTTATGATAATGAATTAGTCGAAGATTTGTTGATTGCTACTAGGCAATTATTAGATAATTGTTCAGCAACAGTCAAGAATATCCGATCGCTTAGGGAGGCTTATCAGGCAATGTTAACGAATAAGCTTAATGATAATATCAGCATCCTGACCTCATTGACAGTGATATTAACCATTCCGACCATAATAGCTAGTTTGTTCGGGATGAATGTGAAGGTTCCATTCGAGACAAGTGATTATGCTTTCATCCTGATAATCGGGATAATATTATTAATAACATTGACTCTTTATTTTGTTTTCAAGAAAAGAGATTGGTTTTAAAATATGGAAAATAGAGATTATCTTAAATTTTTTTGTGGGTTTTTCTTCAGCGGAGTGTTAGTGCTCATAGCGATTCTTTTATTAGGCGTAATGCCATTCTCTATAAAAGGTTTTGTGATAGATTCTTCTTTTTGGACAATAGGAATGATTTCTTCTTGTCTTTTTGTGGTGATTTGTGCTTATCTAGGGTGGGAGAAGAAACAGGCTAATAGGATATCTGTTTCGGTCTTGCTGTTCCTTTCATTGATCGTCTTTTCAAACGGTTCGTATTTCGTGAATAATAAGGACTATATCTTCAATAATAATTTTGCAGCTTCTGCAGATATCGTAAAAGATGTCCAAGTGCAGGGTCTTACTCAGGATGATGTAAAAAATATGACGGCACTTACTTATGATTTTGGTCTAGGAGGTGAACGAGATGATTATGCAAGATTGATAGCAATCGATAAGGAGAATAATATCTATGTCACTGGTCATTTTTCTGGAACAATAAATCTTGACCAGGGTAATCTTAAGAGAACTTCTCTTGGGGGTGTGGGTGATACTTCTGATATCTACGTAGTCAAATATAATGCGAAAAAAGAGTTTGTCTGGGGATTCACTATCGGTTCCGTGGGTAATGATAGTCCTAATGTATTAAAGGTAGTAAATGGAGGTCTTTATCTGGCAGGTAGTATTGGCGGGAAAGTAGATTTTGATTCAGGGGAAAAGGAAGTCTCTTTCGATTCGGGAGTTGGGCAGGATGGGTTCATCGCTAACTATGATCTAGACGGTAATTATGTGTGGGCTAAGCCAATTGGAAATCCTGAGATCATTCCTTTTATCGAAGATGATACAAGGTTTGAAGATGTAACATCCGTAGCTATTGATAAGGATGAAAATGTTTTCGTGTCTGGTTATTTTGATGGAACACTTGATTTCGTCGATGCAAGTTCAAATATCAATTCTCTTACTAATGCTAATCAAAAAAAAGCGAGAGATATCTTTGTGGTGAAATATGATAAGGATGGTAATTATCTCAAAGGATTTGCATTATTCGGTGATGGAAGGAAGGAATCGAATGGGCTATTAGTAGATGCAGATAATAATATTTATCTAGCTGGTACTTTTAACAGCAAGATATCTTTTGATAATGCTAATCCGAAAAAGATAACTTATACCAAAGGTGGGAAGGATATATTCTTGGTAAAGTATGATCAGGATTTCAATCTGATCTGGGTCAAGAAATGGGGTAGTGCTAGTAATGATACTCTTTCGTTAAGTAATCTGATATTTGATAATGATAACAATATTTTGCTTTCTGGTAACTTAGGAGGATATATGAATATCGATGGGTTCAAGAAGGGGACTAATGGTGTTCAGGATGTGTTCTGGGCAAAAATCGATAAAGACGGAGTCGTGGCATATGTAAATTCTTTAGGAGGAGCCGGTAATGATGGGGTGAATGCGATAATGGTAGATAGTCTTAATAATGTCTACATCGGCGGTTATTTTAGCGGTTCGGTAAATTTCGATTCCAAGGCAGGAGCAGGAGATGCAATCCTTTATTCTATTAGTAGTGGAGAGTCTTCAGATGCATTCTTAGTCAAGTATGACAAGGATGGTAATTATCTATGGGCTAATTCTTTCGGGGGAGATGTCTCGCTTGCAGAGGAATCCCAAGCAGTAAGTTCTTTAGTGATCGATAATTTTGATTATCCTATTGTTGCTGGAAATTATTATAAGGATCTGATCTTTCATTCTTCTCCAGAACTTGACCTTTCTTCAAAAGGGCTGAGCGATGGAATCATTATCAAATATGACCCAGAAGGGGGAATAAAGTAATTCAAATCTATGAAAAATAAAGGAATATTATTCATATTAGTCGTTTTAGTAGCTCTAGTCGGTTTTTGGGCTTATAATAATCTGATTGTCGGCAAGAGTAATGAAAATCCAGAAGTTCCTAAGAGGCAGGAAGAAATGAAGAAAGAGCCTGAGAGTAAGAAAGACTTTGTTCCTATTAATAAAGAAATAAAGGAAGGGGATTCGATTGATGTCAATTATCCTAGTTTTGGAAATGAAAAGATCGATTCAGAGATCAAGAATAATATTGATTCTCACTTGAAAGAGTTCAAGAGTTCATTGACTAGTGATAAAACCGATCAATTCTTAGAGATTTCTTATTCTGTGGAGAATTATTCTAGTGACGTAGTCGGGGTTAAGTATGTATATTCATATAGTGGAGAAGTCAAGCCAGTATCGGAGGTGGAGTGTTTTACTTACGATTTATCTAATTCGAAACGTGTATTGCTTACCGATGTGTTCAAGAATAATTCTGATTATCTTAATAAATTATCTGCATTGTCTTATGATTATCTGATGAGAAGTTCGACAAGTGATTTCGTCAAGACGGGGACAGCTCCAAGTATCGATAATTTCAGTAATTTTCTTCTTTTCGGTGATAGGATCGTTTTTTACTTCTCTCCTTGTATGGTTGATGCTTGTTCTGAAGGGATAAAGCAGTCCTCAGTCAAGTTGTCGGATGTTTCATCTTTCTTGAATGAAAGATTTTCTGTTTCCTTGAAAGAGGAGGGTGCTGGTTTAGTATTAGACAATATCAAAGAGGGAGATTTGGTGAAATCTCCGTTGGAGGTCATTGGGAAGGTGAATGGTGATGGGTGGATAGGGTTTGAAGGAAGGGTGGGGGTAATCGAAATACTTGATGATGATAATAAGGTCATTGCAAGTAAGGAGATGATGGCGACTTCAGAATGGACAAAAGAGTCTATTGATTTCAAGGTGAAGGTAGAATTCGAGACTCCAAAAACTGACAGCGGGTTCGTTGTTATTTATAATGAAAATCCGAGCGGATTGGAAGCAAATAATAGGCAAAAAATAATGAGAGTACGTTTTAAGTAATCAGGAACTTGTATTCATCATAATTTTATTGTAAAATCATAGTAATAATAATTAAATAAATAATATGAAATCAGAAAAACAAAATAAAGGAAATAATCAGACAGTTATATTACTTGCAGGTGCAGTGATATTATTACTCATAGTCTTCGCTTTCTTGCTGATGTTGAAAAATAAGGATAATTCTTCTTCTAATACTAATATCAATCCAGTTCCTCAGTCGACTGGTGGGTATGTCAAGCAGAGGGGTAATCTTATGAAAGCTACTGAAAAGATATGGACTCTTGTCTATGATAAAGGAGGAGCTTCTACGACTGTGGCTATTACGATCGACGAAAGTACTTTTTGTAAGAAAAGCGGAAAACCTATCTTATGTTCTCAATTGCAAAATGGTCATCGCGTAGATGCTACTGGCAATCTGGAAGGTAGTACCTTTACAGCAAAAGAAATAGATCTGTTGGATGAGATAACCGTAGAGGCTCCTACGACAAAGGCTCCTCAGGTTCAGGACTTACCAAAAGCTGAAACTACTCCTCCTGCTGGCAGTACCGCTCCTACAGTTACTCCCGAAGCTGGTTCTAAGGTTCCGCCTACGACCTCGACAAAGAAATAATATGATCAAGAATCAAGTCACTTTAGTCAGTGACTTGTTTTTTAAAAGTTAATCCGATGAAAAAAGTATTTATTCTATTTATTGTCCTTAGTGCAATAGTCATGTTTATCGTCTTTAGTATTGGGCAGATCAATGATGATCTTTCTGAGGGGGTGGGGTCTAGTAAAGGTGATATCAGCGTGAAATTGTTCTATTATAATGAAAAGGGGGATATAGAGAACACTTGCAATGAGAGTCATATCTTGCCAGTTATCAGAAAGATTGATAAGACAAATACTCCGATAAAGGATACTATAAATACTTTATTGAAGGAGAGGTTAACTGAAGAGGAAGAAAAAGAAGGCTTCAGGTCTGAATTTCCTAATGATGATTTCAAGCTTCTTTCTATCAATCTCTCTGAAGGAAAATTAATCTTGTTATTTTCCGAAGTTCCTGGCTTTACCTCAGGTGGTTCCTGTAGGGTTTCTATTCTTGCTAACCAGATCAGGATGACTGCTCTTCAGTTTCCCGAAGTGAAGGAGGTGGTAATCAAGCCAGAGACATTATTCCAGCCATAATCTTTTTTTATGGCTGAAAATGATGTAAATTATAATTGTAATAATAATCTTATTGTTTTATGAAAGTCTCTTTTCATGGTGCATGTAGAGAGGTGACTGGATCATGTATTTTAGTCGAAACTTCCGATGTAAAATTTATAGTAGATTGTGGCTTATTCCAGGATGAAGATTCTGAGTTTAGGAATATGATTTCGTTCGATTTCAATCCATTTGATATTGATTTTGTTTTGTTGACTCATGCGCATGTCGATCATTGCGGAAAGATCCCGAAGCTTTTTAAGGAGGGATTTATGGGGAATGTGTACTGTTCTTATCCTACGGTTGATTTAGCAAATCAGATGCTACTTGATTCTGCAAAAGTATTTACGATGCGAGAAGGTGGCACTCCTCTTTATTTTCCTTCGGATGTAGAGAAAGCGATTGAGAACTTTAAGGCTGTCCCTTATGATCAGGAGTATTCGATTACTAATAATATCAGGATCAGGCTTAAAGATGCTGGGCATATCTTAGGATCTGCAATATTCGAAGTATGGATCAGGGAGGGGAAGAGGGAGGTCAAGTTGGTTTTTTCTGGTGATTTAGGCAATCCTCCTGCTCCAATAGTCAAAGATACTGATCTGATCGATGGAGCTGATTATGTCTTCATCGAATCGACCTATGGTGATAAAGTCCATCTTTCACGAGATAATGGAAGGAAGTTATTAGAAGAGAAGATTATTGAGGGCATTAAGAATGATGCCGTTATGATTATGCCAGTATTCGCACTGGAGAGGACTCAGGAGATGATAGTAGAATTGAAACGTATATTTGAAAAAGGGCATATTAAAAATATTCCAGTATTTCTCGATAGTCCATTAGCGTCAAGGGTAACTAATGTTTATAAGAAGTATGAGAGCTTTTTCGATGAAGAGGCGAAACGTATTTCGAAAAAGAAAAAGGATCTATTCTATTTTGAGAATTTCAAGATATCCAAGAAAAAGGGTGATCAGGCTAGTTTCTTAAAGCATTCTGGGGCAAAGTTCGTAATGGCTGGAAGCGGTATGTGTGATGGGGGAAGGGTGTTGGATTATCTGAAAAAATATCTACCCAAGAAGAATACGGAGCTCTTAATCATTTCATATCAGGCTGAAAATTCTCTGGGTAGAAAATTAATGGAAGGAGAGAGTGAGGTAGATATCGGAAAGAAGAGGGTCAGAGTAAGGGCGAATGTTTCAAAGATACAAGCATTTTCTTCTCATGCTGATAGTCTTAAGTTAGTTGATTGGATCGGGGAAATAAAAAAACCAAATCCGAAAACTATTTTTATAAATCATGGAGATGGTATTTCTTCAGAGGTATTATCTAATAATATCAAAGAAAAGTTTGATTTAAATACTTTAATTCCTGATTATGGAGAAGAATATGAATTATAGGTTATTTTTAATTTCTATGGTAAGATATTAATAATAATCATAATAATATATGAAAAGAAGAGCCTTCACTCTCATAGAATTAATAATTGTCATCGCCATCATCGGTATCCTAGCTGCCTTTATCATCGCTAATCTCGGTGGAAGCCGTTCAGCTGCCTATGATTCAGTCCGCAAGAACGACATAGCCAATATCTACAAGAGCATAGTAGGGAAGAAGACCTTGAATGAATCAGGATACTATGAAGGAACAGCAGCTATCAAGGAGGGAGAGACTCCTGGTACTCTCCAGTCATATATCGATCAGTTCCTCAAGACTACTCCTTATGACCCTAATCCAGCTAAGGCTTATCTCTATACCAGTGATG
>JAQWEU010000004.1 GCA_028704755.1 Minisyncoccota bacterium
CGTAGGAGCATCGACGAATGTGCCACCATTTGATGAACCACATTGTCCGTTTACTGGATCAGCGCCCTTAGTAGCATAACAATTAGATGTCGAACCGCCATTTGAACCGGCACAAGTCCAGATCCATCTTGATCCGCTCAAGTATGGGCTAGTAGAAGTGCCTGAATTACATAGTCCTGACGTAGGAGCATCGACGAATGTGCCACCATTTGATGAACCACATTGTCCGTTTACTGGATCAGCGCCCTTAGTAGCATAACAATTAGATGTCGAACCGCCATTTGAACCGACACAAGTCCAGATCCATCTTGATCCGCTCAAGTATGGGCTAGTAGAAGTGCCTGAATTACATAGTCCTGATGTAGGAGCATCGACGAATGTGCCACCATTTGATGAACCACACTGTCCATTGATTGAAGGATTTATACAAGCTAAATAAAGATTATTAGAACCAATATATGCACCGTAGTAATCCACAGCATATACTTCTAAAGTATTATTTCCTTGTGATAGTATTCCCTGTATCTGAGCTATTCCAGTCCAAACAGCATTAGAAAATGGTCCGAATGATATTTCTCTTCCATTACTGATATTCTTTACCTTTAATATATCATCTACGCCTGTATTCGTTGTTCCTGCTGAATTTCCTGCTATAACTACTGACCCATTTCCACTCCAATTAAAATTACCAGTAACTAATAGTAATGACATTCCTCTTGTTGTAACTGCTTGTGAAGATCCATTAACTATCAATTGTCCACAAGAAATATTTACTACGGGGCTAGGAGCTTTATTAGCATAGCAACTAGCTGTGCTTCCTCCGTTTGAACCTGCACAAGACCAGATCCATCTAGATCCGCTCAAGTATGGGCTGGTTGATGTACCAGAATTGCATAATCCTGATGTAGGAGCAGAACTGAATGTCCCGCCATTTGATGAGCCACATTGTCCGTTGATCGGAGAAGCAGATTTGTTGGCATAGCAACTAGCTGTGCTTCCTCCATTAGAACCAGTACAAGACCAGATCCATCTAGATCCGCTCAAGTATGGGCTGGTTGATGTTCCTGAATTGCATAATCCTGATGTAGGAGCAGAACTGAATGTCCCGCCATTTGATGAGCCACATTGTCCGTTGATCGGAGAAGCAGATTTGTTGGCCGAACAATTAGCATTCAAGCCACCGTTTGAGCCTACACAAGACCAGATCCAACTAGATCCGCTCAAGCGTGGACTGGTTGATGTACCAGAATTGCATAATCCTGATGTAGGAGCAGAACTGAATGTCCCGCCATTTGATGGTCCGCATTGTCCGTTTATAGGAGAAGCGGGTTTATTTGCCGAACAATTAGCAGTAGTTCCACCATTCGAACCAGTACATGACCAGATCCATCTAGACCCACTTAAAGAAACATTAGAAGATGTTCCAGAGTTACATAGTCCGGTCGTAGGAGCAGAACTGAATGTCCCGCCATTTGATGATCCGCATTGTCCGTTGATCGGAGAAGCAGCCTTGTAAGCCTTACAGCTAGCGCCAGTAGTCTTACTATCATTCCAACAAGTCCAAGTCCAAGGACCAGTTCCGCTTAAGCCAGAAAAGCTTCCGCTTGCACAAAAACCACTTGTAGGAGCTGAAGAATATGTTTGCCCATTAGCAGAACCGCACCTTCCGCCTGGCTTATTTGCATAACAATTAACAGTCCTCTGAGTAGAAGGACTAGAACATACCCACTTCCACTGGTCAAGATATCCAGGCTTCCAATACTCATTATTAGTATATGCGCCAGAAGTAGTACATCCGGCAACACAAAGATTTGCAGTTGGTGCTGTAGCAAAAGTCCCCCCGCTAGCAGTACCACAAGCTGGCTCAACGATTGGAGGACATCCTCCGCAAGAAGCCGCAAATGCCTGTCCTGCAAACCCTAAAAATATCAAAACTGGCATCAAAAAGTATTTAAAAATTGTTATTTTGTTCATATTCTTCTTCTAATTTATTATTATATATAAAATAATCTAATTATTTGTCAATATAAATATAACATATTTAAAATAATTGTCAATACTAATATTAGCAAATCCCCTCTTTGGGATATGTCAATGATTCGATATAAAAACCAAAAATCTGTGGAATTATCCACAGACCTTCTAAGACTCTAATGATTTTTACTCCTTGTCTCCATAGAAATCATCTGTTTCTACGAGGACTTCATGATATTCATCAAGATTTTCAAGCACCATTCCAGCCCCTCTAGCTACTCCTGTCATCGGATCTTCCATCACATAACAAGGCATTTTTGTCTCTTTCGTGACTAATTTATCCAAACCTCGGAGCTGAGCCCCTCCTCCTGCTAGATATATTCCCTTCTTCATTATATCCGACAGGAGCTCTGGTGGAGTTATCTCTACTGTATTCTTGATCTCATTTATTATCTGATTGACTGATTTCTCAAGCGCCTTCTTGACATCGAGCTGATTGATTATCACCTCTTCAGGCAATCCAGTTATGAGATTCCTTCCCCTCATCGCTATCTCCTTTATATCCTTTTTATCAGGTTCCTTCTCGAAATAGACTATTCCGATGTTTATCTTTATCCTCTCAGCTGTCCTCACTCCGATCAATAGCTTGAACTTTTCCTGAGCATAATCGATTATATCCTGATTCAATTTATCCCCAGCTATTCTCAGGCTCTTCGAAACCACTATTCCTCCGAGAGATATGACTCCTACCTCGGTCGTTCCTCCTCCGATATCGACTACGAAATTACCAGCTGGCTCATTGACAGGCATCCTAGCTCCGATTGCCGAAGCCATCGGTTCCTCTATCAGGAACACATCCCTAGCTCCAGCTGATTTAGCTGCATCAATAACCGCTTTCTTCTCTACCTCAGTCACTCCTGAAGGTATTCCAATGATCACCCTTGGCTTGAAAAGATTGAACTTGTCCTGCCTTGATCTGTCTATCAGATAACGGAGCATCTGTTCAGTCACCTCGAAATCAGAAACCACCCCAGAGACTAAGGGTCTGATTGCTACGATATGCCCCGGAGTCCTTCCGACCATCTTTTCCGCCTCTCTTCCTATTGCCAATACCTGGTTATTCTTCTTATTCAAAGCCACTACTGAAGGTTCAGAAAGTATGATACCTCTTCCTTTTACATAGACTAGGCAATTAGCGGTTCCAAGATCGATCGCTACGTCTTGGGATAAGCTTGAAAAAATTTTATTGAACATTTTTTTCCAAATAATTATTTAAGTCATTAATCTTGATCAGAACAGCTTCACCTCCCTTTCTCTCTTTCACCTCTACAGAATCTTCGGCCAATGTTTTCTTGCTTATTATGATTCTCAGAGGAATTCCTATCAGATCAGCATCATTCAATTTTTCTCCAGCTGTTTTTTCGCTCCTATTGTCATATAATACTTCAAACCCTTGTTTTTGTAAAACTTCATAAAGGGATTCAGCCCTCTCGACGATGGATTGGTCTCCGCCATCTATCGCGATCAGATGGATATCGAACGGAGCGACTGTCTTTGGCCAGATCATCCCTTTCTCATCATTATTAAGCTCCACTACCGCCCCCATCAGTCTCGAAGGACTCATTCCATAAGATCCCATATAGACCAACTCCTCTTTTCCTTCTTCGTCCTTATAGGTCAGATTGAAAGCTTTCGAATACTTATGCCCCAAGGAATAAATATCTCCTACTTCAATTGATTTCTTTGTCGGCAGATCCTTCTCCT
The DNA here is from genome assembly GCA_028704755.1 of Minisyncoccota bacterium. Taxonomy (GTDB): domain Bacteria; phylum Patescibacteriota; class Minisyncoccia; order Minisyncoccales; family Minisyncoccaceae; genus Minisyncoccus. The sequence goes on from JAQWEU010000004.1 coordinate 3,739, forward strand.
TAACGTCCAAACCGAAATCAGCCAAGACTTCCTGATTGAAGTCATCCTTGTTGATAGCCACCTTATTATTCTCATCTATTATATAGATAATATCTTCCCCTGCATCAGAAACGGTCTGGAACTCATAAGAATATTTAGAAAATGATCCGCCAGAAGAAATAGTCAGATAAGTCTTATCCTTCATGCCTAACCTATCGAATACTTTCATATATACATCTTTCATCTTTTCATAGAATATTTCATGTTCCACTTTACCCCTGGAAAAAGAATAGAAATCCTTCATGAAGAATTCCCTCCCTCTCATCAATCCTGACTTGGCTCTCGATTCATTACGGAATTTAGTCTGTATCTGATAGACGTAAATAGGCAGATCCTTATAAGAACTGATATAGCTCTTCATCAATTTTGCCAGAGGTTCTTCATGAGAAAAACCCAATCCTACCTCATTCCCGTTCTTGAGAGAGGTCTTGAACCAATTATCGACTACTTCATCACTCCATCTTCCTGTCTTCTCCCAGGTCTCTTTTTCCTGCAAGGCTGTCATGAGTAACTCCTGCCCGCCTACCGCATCCATCTCCTCCCTTATGATATTCGATATCTTATTGATCACTCGGAGTCCAAGAGGCAGAAAAGCATAAGCCCCTGCCAATTCCTTGCTTACGAACCCTGCTCGGATAAGATACTGAGCATTAGTACTCACCTCTCCTGTCGGAGTCTCTTTTTGTGTTTTAGTAAAAAGCTGCGATTGCTTCATGTCCTTTAATATTATAATTTGAATATGATGTCCTTGAACTGTATTATATCCTTGAAGAGCAAGACTATTGCGAGAAGGATCAAGAAGGCAAAACCTCCCATCTCGATCTTGTCCTGTATGTTCTTATTGAATATCTTCTTATTTATCGATTCGAGCGCGATAAAGATCAGCTTGGCTCCATCTAAAGCCGGTATAGGCAAGAGATTGGTCAGACCCAGTGCTAATGATAGGACAGCGACAAGATTTATCACCTCTATCAATCCGTTCTGGACGATGATCTTAGTTACCGCAAAGATTCCCACTGGACCTGCCATAGAATTTGCCAATGGCTCAGTACTCTTCTCAGCTATGGACTTATTGAACATATATCCCATAGCAGAAAGAGAATAATCCATGTAGTTATAGGCATGTAAGAATCCAGAAATGGCAGCGTCAGAGCTGTAATCAATAATCGATATCTCGCTCATCCCGATTCCCATAATACCTTTTCCATTCGAATCCTTAGTAACCTCTGGAATCACCTTTGCCTCCACCTCCTTCTTCGATGCCCAGTCAAGGAACTTTATAGTTACTTCCTTGCCAGTATTCTCATTCATCACATTGCTCGCATCGCTGAAAGCGTATACATCCTTACCATTAGCCGATAAGAGGATATCATGAGGTTTCACTCCTGCCTTGGCTGCGGGGGTATTCTCTCCTACATAACTCACTAACACTCTTTGTTCCTGATGTCCGAACTTAAAACTATAATTATCCATTATCATCGGCATATATGCTTTGAAATTATATGCGAACATCACGATATAGAACACCAGACTGGCAAAGATGACATTCATAACCACTCCAGCCACGCAAATCAAGGCCTTTTCCCAAGGACCTTTTACATTATAACTATGAGGATCACTTCCACTATTCTCATCTTCACTATCCATTCCATATATCTTATTATAACCTCCGAGAGGTATTGCTCCGATCGTATAATTCGTGTCACCCTTCTTCTTCTGCCAGATCCTTGGCGGAAATCCTATGCTGAATTCATCGACTCGCGTTCCTGTCAGCTTTGCAGCCCAAAAATGTCCTAATTCATGAATCAAGACGACTATTCCAAGTATGAATAAAAATATTATTATATCTAATATGAACATAACGAAAAAAATTAACTAATGTTTCTTATCCTTCGATCTCTACCCTCTTCCTACTGACGAATTCATCTATCTTCTTATTATATTTGTCAATGACTTCCTGTAATTTTTCTTTTGCCTTGAACTTATCATCCTCCCTGATCAAGCCTTCTCTTGTCTTTGCTTGGATATCTGTCCATGCTTCGTCCCTATACTTCCTGATAGTCTCCTTAGCACTGTTCTCGATCTGTGATAATGACCTAGAAAGCTCCTTTCTCAATTCTTCTGACATAGGAGGAAGATTGATGATTATACTGTTCCCCTCTACTTTTGGAGATAGCCCACCTACCTCTCTCGTAATAGCTCTTTCAATGAGCTCGATATATGACCTATCCCACGGCTGGACGATCAATTGCCTTGCTGAAGGAACAGAAATAGCTGCCATCTGCTTGATTGGCAACATATCACCGAAACACTCTACTTTGATATCCTCGATCAAAGCAGGATTAGCTCTTCCAGTCCTGAAAGAAGCTACTTTTTTCTGAGCAAAATCCAAAGCTTTCTCAAACTCTGGTTCTATTGATTTGATTATTTCTATATACATATACTTGTTACTTATTTATTATTTTGATTATAATTCCATCATCAATCCGTCGAGTACTAATTTCTTATTGGAATTAGTGCTCTCTATGAGATTCTTGGATTGACTGATTTTTTTTAATATTCCTTTTACCTTTAAGATCGAATATTTTTCCAATCTCGATTCAGAAGGCTTCATTATCTTTATGAGCAATTCCTTCCTGAAATACCTCTCCCATACCTCGAACATCTCAACCAGACTTTCATAATTCTCAGAATTCTCTTTTGAATAAGCGAATTTCTTTCCTAGATTCGCCCTCATCAGCATATTGAGATCCTTTATGGCAGAATCGAACCATTCCTTTCTTTCTGGATTTTCATGGTACTCTACCGCTTTTCCTATCTGACCAGACGATATGGCCGCTATTTCCTTGGCTTTTTCCGCCTCCTCTCCCAATGACAACAGATGATTCTCTATCTCTTTCTTGGGTAATATCGAGAACTTTATATTCTGCACTCTCGACCTTATTGTCGGCAAGAGCATATCAGGCCTATCAGAGACAAGGATGATTATCGTCTTACCCCTAGGTTCTTCTAGGAATTTCAAGAAAGAATTCTGGGTATGCTGGTTCATCAGATGCGCGTCGTCTACTACCACCATCTTGTAATTCCCTCCGAAAGACGTAAGAGTAAACCTCTCTTGCATATCCCTGATCTGCTCTATCTTGATATCCTTCGAATCTTCCTCTGGCTTGATGAAGATAAAATCAGGAAAAGTATTTGACTCCAGGTTACGACAACTATAACAATTATCACAGAAACCCCAATCATTCCCACTATTAGTACAAGAAATGGACTTGATAAATTCCAATGCAACCCGTTTCTTTCCGATCTTTTTCGGACCAGAAAAAAGAAACGCATGAGGAACGGTATCATTCCTTATCAACTTTGCCAAAAGCCCCTTCTCTGTTTTGTGTCCGATCGAATTCATGGTATTCTACTTGCCGCTTGGATTAATTTTTATATGAAAAATCAAAAGGATTTTTCGCTTCAGTATAACTTGCTTTTCCTATTTTTGCAATTATCCTAACCTAGGGTGATTATAGCTAAGAAACTTAGCTTTGACAAGAAAATCCAGATATTCTCAATAAAAAAAGAGGGCTTTAAAAACCCTTTTCTTCCTGATAACGGAATACTTCCATTATGAGGAATTTCATCCTTTCGGATATGATCTCTATTCCAGCAATATCTTCCTTGCTGAAAAAGGCAATCTTTTTGGTGAGTATCCCCTCATCAAAAATAGAGAAATAATCACCTCCATCGACGAGCTCAAGATTTACGAACTCAAGTGGTACTACGAAGGCAAGGTCAATGATACCCTCCTTCTTTAACCAGGCAGGAATCATCACGATCTGATCAGACCTTTGATAACCCAGACAGACTTCCTCTCTGAGTTCTTTATCCAAAGCCTTAATAACAGCCGACTGATAAGGAATGCAAGAATTGTCAAAGTCAGAAATATCGACTCCACCGCCAGGAAGCTCCCACTTCCCAGACATATCCTCATGAGAAATAAGGGAACCTTTTTCTATTCTCCGACGAAGAAGGATCTTTCCCTGGTAGAATATACCAGCAAAGACTCCGACACCAGTAGCGATTGCTCGCCCACGCTCAATATTCTTTTGTGCGCTTTCGATCAATTTTTCACTCATTCTTACCTTCTATAGAATAAACTAAATACTATATATTGTAAATACTAAAAGGTAATGTGCACAGACATATGGCGGTTTTTAGACAAATATGAAAACATCATATATTATGTGTACGAAAATACCAGAAAGTCCTCTAGAAGAGAGGCTTAGATGGGTCCTTCCTATCGTGAACAAGGAAGTAAGGCTCAAGGATGTAGCCATTCTCTTCCCTGGAGGGAAAAGGACCTTGGAGAGATGGGTTTCCTCGTATAAGAAGCATGGAGAACAAGGACTAGTCCCTAGATCTACTAGGCCTAGGAGTAATCCCAATGAGACACCTATTAGGATAAAGGAAAGGATTATTGAGATGAGGAACGAGGAGAAGCTATGTAGTAAGAAACTAAACTACAAATTACTTAAAGAAGGTATCTATGTTTCTGATAGCTTAATAGGAAAACTGATTAAGAAAGAAGGATTAACTAGGAAGTACAGGGCTAGGAAATTAAAATACAAGTATATCAAAGTTCCTTTGTCTTGTGGCGATTTAGTGGAAATAGATATAAAGTACGTCCCAGATAGCATTAACGGGCTTAAATACTACCAATTCACTGCTATAGATTGTGCTAGTAGGTGGAGATACTTGAAAGTCTACAATGGAATGGGAAATGATTGCAGTATCCATTTCCTTGAGGAGGTACTAAGAATAGCTCCATTCAGGATAAGAGCAGTCAAGACGGATAACGGGGCCTGTTTCACTAACTACTATGTCGGATACAGGAAATCCACTGATACGAGTAATCCTAGACTTCATGGATTCGATATAGCTTGTATGAGGAACAGGGTGATCCATTATCTCATAGATCCAGGAAAGCCTGCTCAGAACGGGAAAGTGGAACGGAGTCATAGGACAGATCAAGAGATGTTCTATGATAGGAATAGGTTCAAGGATATCAGGGATCTGGAGAAGAAGATCAGGATATGGAACGAGAGATATAATGACTTAGAACATTGTGGATTAAAAGGAAAGACGCCCAATGAAATGGTCGTCCTTAGTGGGAAATAATCAATTAATTAATCCGCCAAATGTGTGTGCCTAAAACAAAAATTTTAAACATATCTGGCTGCCTATACTATTGACATATATATCACATTATTTTATAATAAATATATGGAAACCGAAGAAAGTATGGAGTGGAAAAAAGTGAAAATGATTTCCCTCCGAGCAGCTATAGAACTGGAAGTGATGAAGAATATAATTCTTCCAGGAATAGCAGCAATAATATTCTACATTGCAGCTATCTCATGGAAGCTTGATAACGAAACTGCGATCATCGCAGGAGGAGGGATTTGGGGATTTTTCCTGATCATCTCCTGGTTAGAAACGGCTTTTAAATAGCCGCAATATCGCTTTTTTAAAAAGCGATTTTTTTTACTAAATACTATCTAAAAAAACCTCACCAAAAAAGATGAGATTTTTGAATGACCTTGATAGATTAAACCTTATTTCTCCACTCTCTTTATATCCGCTCCTATCTTTCCTAGCCTCTCCTCTATCTTCTCGTAACCCCTATCTACTTGATAGATATTGCTGATAGTCGTCTGCCCCTCTGCTATCAACCCAGCTATAATTAGCGAAGCTCCTCCCCTGAGATCGAATGATCCAACATCCTGTCCATACAATCTTGTAGGACCATTGACAATAGCCCTATGAGGATCAGCTAGAAATATATCAGCCCCCATCGAAGTCAGGCCTTCTAGATACTTCAATCTTCCTTCATAAAGCGGATCGTGAAGAATTGTCTGCCCCTTGGTCTGAGTAGCTAAGACTCCCATGACTTGTAATAGGTCTGAAGGAAATCCTGGAAAAGGCAGAGCTTGCACCTTTTTCACATTCAGATTCTTTGAAGGATTTATCTTTACATCGACTAACCCGTTCTCTCTTGGGATTATATCCATACTTACTCCGAATGATTTCAATTTCTTCAAGGGAAAGCTCAGGAATTTATACTCGACGTTCTTGATCAAGATATCTCCTTTCGTAGCGATCGCAAGGACGATGAACGTTCCAGCCTCTATCGGATCATACATTACGAAATGTCGGAACCCTTTCAGCTTCCTATTGCCCTCTATCTGAATATTATGAGTCCCTCCTCCGATTACCTTGACTCCCATTTCCTGCAATACCTCTATCAATTGAGTGTTAGGATAATCTACGTCAGCACCGAAAATAGACGTCTTGTTGAAAGTCGTAGCTAAAAGGACTGCATTAGCTGTTCCTGTCACACTTATCTCGTCCAATATCACGAAACAATCATCTTTTTTATTCTTGAGAACAAAAGAATAGATACTATGATCCTTATTCTTCTTTTTCTTCTTCTCCTTCTTGATATCCACTCCCATCTGCCTAAAAACATCCAAATGAGTATCGATTGATCTCACTCCGATCACACAACCTCCTGGTTGAGGCAATACAGCCTTTCCAAACCTAGCGAGCAGAGCCCCGATAAGAAGCACCGACCCCCTGAACTTAAGAGCTAATTCTAAATTTATCTTCTTTGGATTAAGATTCTTAGCATTGATCCTGACCTTCCTCTCACTGAGCCATTCCACTTCCACCCCCATACTAGCATATATCTCAAAAAGCCTGAAAATATCTTCTATTAAAGGAATATTATCGACATAACAATCTTCATCAGTCAATAAAGTAGCAGCTAAGACTGGAAAAGCTGCATTTTTTGAGCCAGCGACCTCTAATTCTCCAGAAAGTTTCTTCTTTCCCTGTATAATAAGTTTTTCATTGATCATCTTATTTTTTTGCCATTATACTTCTCTTATAAACATCCAAGTTATCAAGCATTGCTCCAGTCCCCTTAGCCACGCAGGACAAAGGATCCTCGGCTAAGAAACAAGGAACACCCGTTGCTTCAGAGAACAATGAAGCGATATTCCTCAGGCATGCTCCACCTCCAGCTATTACCATTCCTTTATCCATTATGTCAGCTGACAACTCTGGTGGCGTCTCTCTCAAAACATTCTTGATGCACTGGATTATGTCCTTGAGCGGATCTGCAATCGCAATACATATCTCATTCGAACTGACTTTGATCGTCTTAGGTAATCCGAGCATCAGATCGCGTCCTTTGATCTCCAGATACTTCGGATCCTTTTCATGGACAGCTGTTCCGATCTTTATCTTGATATCCTCGGCAGTCTGTTCTCCTATAGCTAGATTGTACTTATCCTTTATGAAATCAGTAATAGCGATATCAAGCTTATCTCCCGCCACTCTCAAGGAATAAGAATTAACGATTCCTCCGAGCGAGATCACCGCTACTTCCGTAGTTCCACCACCGATATCGACTATCATATGCCCAGAAGAAGAATTGATCGGTATTCCCGCCCCGATTGCTGACAATATCGGCTCTTTAGCTAAAAAAACATCCTTGGCTCCTGCCCAAATTCCAGATTCTATTACCGCCCTCTTCTCAGTAGAACTCACGCCAGCTGGGACTCCGATCAGAAGTTCTGGCTTGAAAAACCTCATAAAACCAGTATTTACCGTATTAATAAAATGTTTGAGCATCGCTTGAGTAGTCCTATAATCCGCGATAACTCCCTCCCTAAGAGGTCTATAGACCCTTATCGTATCAGGAGTCCTTCCTATCATCTCTTTTGCCTCCAACCCCACCGCCATTACCTTATTATCGGTCAAAGAAACAGCCACAACTGATGGTTCATTCATTACAATACCCTTGTTTGGTATGAATACCAAAGAATTTTTTGTCCCTAAGTCGATTCCTATTTTCATCCTTTTCTCAATATTATTAATAATTTATCCTTATCCGTTGGATCAAGTTAATTCTAGCCAATAAAACCCACTTTGGCAAGTCTAGGAATGGATGACAAAAAAAGAGCAGGAAAACCCTGCTCTTTGGATAATTTATGGCAATATCTGGCTCGATTTCAGCAACTGTCCATCATTGAGGACGATCAAGACTTTCTGGACCTTATTGAACCAGATACTCGAGTATTTGCTTCCTGATAATTCGAAGAAATTTATCCTATCCCTTATATCTATCTCACTTATCCTTATCTTTCCTCCGATTATCGCTGAAAAATAATCATCATCCACCCAGACAATATCATTTATCTTCTCAGAGAACCTGGATAAGAAGATGAAGGAATCAGCCTTCTTGAAAAACGGACTCTCAAAATCCTTAAGGAGCATCAACCATATCTCATTCCCGTTAGTGAATATTATCTTATCAGACCATATCCTATACTTCACCTCACTCGAAGACTCAATAACCTTCACGAAGCTCTTGGTCGGATTGTTATAAAAATAATAGACTTTATCATTTTCTATCATGAATATCCTTCCTTCTATGGTCTTCAGCCTATAATCAGCATCTTTCTTGAAAGGAAAAGGATTCTTAGTCAGTACCTCCTTTGTCTTTATATACACGTTAGTCCTCACAAGAATGCCATTTTCTAAGGTATATAATCCATCCCCATGCAAGGCAAAACCAGTCACGCTCTCTTCCTTTATCAGATCCTTCTTATTAGTCGTCAAGTTCAAGGAATAAAGCTTGTTCTTGGATAAATAATATATGTTATTATTCCCATTGAATTCAGGGTATTGGATCGTCTTATCGAGAGCAGTGATAAGTTTTAGCTTTTCTGTTGCTCCCTCAATCATCGACAGGATATAATACTTAGAATCAGTCAAGGTTATCAAGGCTTTTTGTTGATCAGGAGAAAACTCCACTTTTTTAACCTTCTTTATCGCCTTGAACTCTTCAGCCGACAGAACATCTCGATTAATATCATTTATCACATCAAAAAACACCAGCTTATCAGCAGTAGTCTGGATCAAGAACTTGAAATCTCCTATCTCGAAGACATTCTTCACATCCTTCAAGATCGGACTGAAAGAAATGTTCTCAGGGAATAAGATGACGTTCTGGGCCTTAGTCACTAGCTGCTCTTCCACTTCCAGGTCCTTCTCCCAAGAGAAATAGCCATCTTTCTTGATCTTGATATTATGGATAGCCGGATGCAATTTCTGTATCAATAGGTCCCTGCTGAAAGGACTGGTAATATCGACGTACTTATCGTCAATAAAAACAGACGCCTCTGATTGCAAAGTCTTTATATATACCCCACCCGTCTCGACGAACTTCCTCTTGCCAAAATCAAGATTATATCCTTGTGCATTCAATAGCACCAAAGCAGTAACAACGATAAAGCCTAAAGTCAGGATTGAAACAAAGACAAACTTAATATTCTTATTCATATTAGGATATATAATATAATAAAATTAGGATATTGTAAATATACCGAAATACTACCTGAACCAGGTTCTTGACCACTTAGTCCCATTTGCTTCAACGCCATTAATACATGGACCAGACCCTCTACAAGAGGAACAATAATTAGTACTCCTTGAGAACCAACAAGAGCCAGTTCCATGTATATCGGTCTGGAAACCGACCGCAGCATAATTAGTACTCAATAGATCGTTCTCGTTCACTGAATAATTACTACAATGAGTAACATTATCCGAACTTCCAGAATAAGTCATCCTACAATTAGGAACCTCATACCAATGATGAGTTATCTTTTCTTGATAAGAGTAAAGATCCCTCAATACCTCTAGGTGAGAAGGTGTCAGATTCCTTGCATAAGCCATATTCGCACCCGAATTCACCTCTTCTCTTATTTCAGAAAAAGGAGCTAGGGTACCTTTATAAATACCAGTCGTAGTAGGCTCCCCTCCTTGGATGTCGAATGTGATCGGCCAAGCAGCCTCATTGGCATAAGGAGTGCTAGTCTTCATGAAAGTTATAAGAAGAGTCCATCCACCTCCATCAGTGGTCATATCGCAATAAGCTTGGAATTTGTTAGAAGGATCACCTCCATCAGTATCAAGGTAATATGCCTTGTCTCCAGTAGAACTTCCATCATCCAAAATAGCTTTGCAGGATGAAGCAGGATTACTGACAATGCCGAGCAGAGTATTGGCAGAACAACTGTCTACAGTCGAACCACTACATATCCAAGTCCATGGACCAGTTCCAGAAACAGAGGAAGGAGTTCCAGAAATACATAGACCGCTAGTAGGAGCTGAAGCTAGATTATCTCCATCAGCAGGACCACAAGCTCCTGAGATGGGCGACCTCTCTATATACTCCCCGGTAGGAGAATCAAAATAGTATTCATTAGTATTGGATAACCTGGAAGTGATGGTGAAATTGACTCCATCAGCTGATTCATATGAATAATATGAACCATTAGGATCACGCAGTACTGAAGCACTGCCGAATATCTCATCAGAACTGCAATCGCTTCCGATATTGCATCCGTCTGCATCAATCAGTAATGGAGTATCAGGATGATTGGTCTTGTATATCATGATCGCCTTGGATAGCTGGTTGATATCAGCCTTTCTCCTCGCGTCGCTAGCTGCCCCCTGTGCTCCACCCATGGAAGCGATGATGAAACCAGCCAGGATACCGATGATGGCTATGACTACTAATAATTCGATAAGAGTGAAACCTCTTCTTTGCATATAATTCTTTAAATATGATTATAAATACATTTTACCAAAAAAAGAAGTATGCTACAAATAAAAAAAATAAGCTTTAAAAAAAGCTTTATTTATGAATACTATTATAAATATTCGATATTAAATATTAGAAATTTAATATTACTATGAAAAGTGCTATATGATTTTTATCTTCAATGAACGATATTGGATGAAATTGATATGAATATTGAAATTTAATATATTAAGAGTTGTTTCAATATGGTTTTATACGCCTTCTGGCCTTCTATAATATCTTCGATCTCTAGAATATCCGAAACAATCGATAAAATCGTTACTTTCAGGTGTGGGGACAGGTTCATATCTTTGCCCTCCCCTATAATAACAGGTCTTTCCTGAATAATTCAGATTACGATATATGTATTTATCGAGACTTTCATAATTATACGACTCTTCGACGATAAAGTTATAAATATATGCCACAATGCCGGCAATTATTATTCCAGAAAAGAATATCTCTGAATAATTAACTACCCCCTTTGCAACATAACAGAATATTAGAAGTCCTCCTATTCCGCATGAAAATGCCATCTTTCCCTTTTCTATCCGATTGATCCCGAGAAACACGATGCCCTGATGATTCAACATAGCCATCTTCAACTGGTCAAAGCCGAGCAAAGATGAAACTTCTTCCTTGAAAATTACTATATATAGCAACGCTAATAATGTAGGAAATGCTCCTAAGGGGAACATGATATATCCCAGATTACCAAGCAAGGCGACTATTGATAGTCCGACTCCGCATTTCGCGAAGAATAATAACTTCAGAGAATTAAGGTGACGTATCTCCTTCTCCAACTGCTTGAACGTTTTATCAATATGCGAGCTTACGATAGACGAAAACCCTCTACGAAATTCAGAATAAAGATATACTCCGAAAAATAATACACCAGCTGTCGCGAAAAAGACCCTAGCATTTTCCATTCCCCCCGCAAATAATGCAAAGATCAGGAATGTGGTCGACATCAATCCGATACCTTTGAGTTCCTCATCAAGGACCCTTATGACATACTTCTTACTGCTCAACGGAGTCACCTTTATCCAAAATACCTCTTGGACGATTATCATCATGAACTATGATGACAAATTTCAATAAAGTTTACACGTATGCACAACCTCTTCTTCTCCTCGTTTCCCTCGGATTAAGACTACCGACCATATTACTGTAGATATTATCTACATCATAATCGAATAGCCCTCTATAGAAATAAAGTACCATGCCTACTATGAATACATAAACGAATAAGGCACTCAGGCTATCGATCAATGCCAATGACGTTACGAAAATCATTCCCATCGCAAGAGCGATAAGGATAAAGATTGCCCTAGAAGAATACACGGAACTGATTATCTCCAGCTCAGTCTCTTCAAGAGATTTTACTACTTTCCTTCCTTTGAAATAATCTATATATTCAACAATTTCCTTCCTGAATATGAAAGCTAGGCCGAACATAAGCAAAAGCAATGCATTCGAAGAATCGAACGAAAACCTGCCAGTTACATCAATTACCCTGAAGAACGTGATGAACACGATCAGGTAAAAAAGACTGGTCCATCTCTTGAAATTCAAGGACTCGATCAGTTTTTCATGCTGCTCGAAATCCACTTTCGTGTCGAAAGAGAATCTTGTGGCATCCTCGATAAAATAATTTTTAAAGAGCAACGCGCAAGAGAATGCTACTAGCATCAGGCAGCTCATCGGTTGACTGATAATGTCAGCAAAGAGCATTATCACGGCAATACACAAGACCGATCCGAAAATCAGCCACTCGTTGTTCTTGACTTTTTTTGCCATTTGAAACACCTCTTGGTGTAAGGTCATTATTTATCATTTTTTCCCATAAGTCAATCAATTATTCAACAAAAAAAGCATCTATATTATATATTTAGATGCTATGAATATGCTGGTGATGATTATGATATCGTGAAAATATTGTCGAGTTGAACTCCGTCGAGTGCACAACCCGATAAGTATAATATATTATTGCGATAATTATTATATATGCTAATACTGACTGTATTGGATCCGTCAACTGTTTTACTGACAGGGAAAATATAAATATTGCAGTTATTGACCCGGCAAATATTGCCCGAGCATTATATATTGAGCTCATCAGACCGAGCTCTACTTCCTCATAATCCTCTGTCATCAAGACGTCTGGATTATGACTGACGAAATATTCGTAATACTCCTTCATTTCCGGCAGGAATAAATATATTATACCGGATACGAAAAGTACCGTACTCATGCCCGATGAGAAAAGAATCACATCGAACATCGCTCCAATCTTCAGGGCTGCGATTCCGCCTACCCACAGGAATAAGGTTTCCCATTTCATCTTATGGAAATGTTCAAGACACTTCTCATGGGTATCAATACAGACATGCTCACTAAGGAGACATATCCGCATTTTTTTCTCAACAATATACTCCCTGAACACTACTGCAGTGAATACTGCAAGAGTGATCAATAGTCCGGTCAAGCTATCCAGGACATCGAATGTCCATAGACCCCAGACCGTGCCCAACAGTAATCCGAACTTCTTCCAGTCATTTGAATGAACATACTTTTCTACCATTTTCAATCACCTGATTGATATTAATACTATAAACTATTTTTCTAATTTTGTCAATAAAAAAAGGTGTGTAAACACCTATAGACCAGATACCCTCTTCCTGAACAGGAATGCCTGCTCAATCATGAACTTCATCCTGTTTGAAACGATATCCAGGGTCTGGACCTCATCGAAATCGAAAAAACCCACATTGTTGGATCCTTCGAGATCCTCGAATCCATTTACTCTCACATCTGACCAATTCAAGGGACAAACCATTGCCTCATCGATAAGGTCATTTTTTGCATAAAGTGCTGGAATGACGACGATCTGCATCCCGTCATTCAGATTGAAATCTAGCTGAAGCCCGGCCTTGTCGAACAAATGCCTACCCAGGGCATCAATATACGGAACCTGATAAGCAGAACCCTCTCGCAGCTCTCCCAGCTCATCCAATCCGATTACTCCTCCGACAAGCTCCCACTTATGGGACAAATCTTCATTCATCAACGAACCGGTTTCTTTCCTAAAACGGAGCAAGATTTTCCCATTCCTGAAGACTGCTGCATAGATAGACTTTCCAGTCGTGATCATTACCCCTTTGTCGAAAGATTTTCCGACATTATCCAGTACTTTCCTTTTATACATTTCTTCACCTTAGAATGCCATATGATAATAACACATTTTATTCATTAGTCAATGATTACGGGCCACTACCACAACTTTTTAAAATATGTTAAAATATCATCAGGAGATTAAGATGTACCTTGATAGACCGGAAATGCATGATTTTGAAATGATGGAACTAGAATACTTAAGAATGATCCGCATCAAGAAAATCCTCCCCTTCAATTCACGGGAATTCATCAACTTTCTTCTACATCCTAGGACTAGAGAAAGCAAAATGAAGATATTCAACATGAAAAATGGGATTGATATTCTTGAGATCGACAAAGAAATTAAGGATAGATTATTTCTTGAGCAAATAACCAAGAATAGTTATGATAATTTCTACGAATGGCAATTAGCCTTATACTACACTCCTCTCGCAGGAAGAAAGGCAAAAAATGAAATGCTGATAATGGCTCAGCTCTTGACTAAGTTCGCTTTTACTGCCAAGGACTGGTGGAACATCCTCCACTCCTACACTGATCAGGATTTCAAGCTAGTCTACCCTATCATCCATGATTTTTGTGAATCTAGATTAGATTCATTCAGTTCCAACTTTTCATAAAAAAACAGAGACACATGTCTCTTTTTATTTTTTTCCTCTCCCTTTCCTTATTTCAACTATCTGCTGCTCAAGGATCCTCCTATCCAGCTTATACCTACCAACAAGGCAATTCAACAAATCATCCTCATTGACAAATATGACCTTCCCGAATTCATACCTCTCAAACTTCTCCATTCCAAGGAAATTGATAGTCTTGAAGCGGTCAAGCTTTATGATCTTCCCGACCTCATCGACTGAAAGCAATTTTTCCCTAATTTTGATCACCGTAAAAAACTATATATTTAATAATATAAAAAATTAGTTATGTCAAAATTTTTTCTTCAGATAATCCGTCAACATCCTATCAACCTCTACGAACAAAGAATCTTTTTCTCCATCATTATTTATTGTGTAATCAACTGAGAAGCAAAGGTCTTCGATCCTTTTTTCCGATTCCAATTCTTCCCTATCCAGAAAATCCTCGAAAGATACTTTATCATCAGCCTTGATCTGCCTGCTTGTCATCCTCTGCCACCTTATCTCTGGATCAGCCTTTACTGCGATGAATATATTCTTCTGAAACGATCTTATCATTTCCAATTCTCCGAAATCCCTGACCCCAGAAATCACCAATATTTCCTCCTTAGAAGATGATACCCTCCTCTTCATCCCTCTCGCAAGCACCCCTTCTCCATATTTATCTCTCAAGTTAGTAGAAAGCCAAGACATATCTAAACGACCTATCTCATTATCATCAATGAAGATAGATAATGCTTCCTTGAGCATATCCGAAAATACTAATTTCCTTGCTCCATAATTATCCACTAAGAAATCAGCTACCGAATCCTTTCCACTACCATTCTTGCCTACTATACCAATGACTAATTTTTCCATATCCTTCTTTGAAGATTTATCTTGATTATTGTGATCTACTGAAATCATAAACCATATCTGAATAATATCATAAAAATACAATAACCAAAATATAACCTTTACAACTCAATTGACATTATTAATAATGTATTTTATTATGCTTATGCAACTTAAAAACTGAGGTTCATTATGACAAAGACAGCGGTAATTCTAACTGGCTACAGCAGTAGGCCGAAGATCATTTCCCAGCTCCCTCTTGCTAACGGGCTTTTCAAACGAGGTTGTGAGGTCGTAATCATCGACCCGTTCCACACGAAACGGAGTGACTGGGTCTTCCAGCATACCATGATCACAAGCATGACTACGGAAGAAATAGTCTATTCCGTCGAAAAGGATATCGACTGCACCTTCATAAAAGAAGCTGATATAGCTTTCTTTTATAGCTACGGAGCGATTCCAGGAATACTCCAAGAGGAATTCGAAGCGAGACAGAACGTCTTCCTTTCGCCATTCATCGGCAAAGGCACAGCTAAATGGAGCATGTTCCAGAAACTCCTCCTCAAGCTCGCTAAAGCTTCGCCAAATGTATTACCAGCCTTGCTTGACGCAGACAGTGAAAGCCTACAGAAAAAGCTTTTCGAGAAAATGATAAATATGGAATTAAGAGGAGAGAACTTCTTCTTCATTCCGAAGAATAGGGATAACCAATTCTTTGATGAAAAAGTATGTTATCCAAAAAACATAATCAATTCCCTGCCTGGAGCAATCCATCTTCTAAAAGTAAAGCACCATCAAGATATGATCAATAACCCTACGATCGTCAATCAGATACTCGATACGATCAAATGCTGATGCAACTCAAAAAGTTGCTTTTTTTTATAAAAATTACCCCGAAGGACATTTTCTATCGGATAGTACCATTAGCTTTCCATTTCTAGATTGCTAATTTGACTAAAAATAATATTTATTGTATGGTAATCACAAGGAATGGTATCGATGAAAGTTATAGCACTAATTATGTTCTTTATTATTATTTCCTGTTCAACGGCCTTAGCCGATGATCCAGGAAATGGGTATTATCTCAAGAACACGACGAAAAACTTACTTTCCTTGAATGAAAGGATCATAGACAACTTTGCTCCAATGGTCTTCTCAGAAGAAGAACAGCAAGAACTAAGGACGATCTTAAAAAAAGAAGATCTGCTGACCGTTCAGGATCAATTGCTCGATCAGAACAATCTATTAAAAAATGATTACCTTGGAGGACTGAGTAATGAGCCAGGAGACGAATCAGTTTACAAGTCTTACGCCACCTGCGCTTACTATCAAAAAATTGTCCTATTGGATGATTATTTTGCCGGAATGGATTTCGTAGTGCGCCAACTCGGCAAATTCCTATAATAGCTTAAAAGCTATTTTTTTATTTCAAGAAAAATAAAAAGCACTAATTATAGTGCTGTTGTTTTCCTTTGACTGAAAAGATTTACCTCTGTCTGGATATTACGTTGGATAAGCTTCTCAAGCTCAGACTCATCTGTCCCGATATCCTCGAGAGCAAGACCTGCCTTATTAAGAGAGAACTTCATCTGACGTATGACTTTTTCAGAATGAAAAGTTCCTACTCGCAGATGCCTAAGCCATAACTCAGAAGTTGCCCGGTATCCCTTAGTCTCGAAATCAAGAATTTGATCAGCAGAAAGGATAATACCTACGTCTTTTCCCATCTCCTTCATATCATTCAGATAAAAAGCAAATCTAGGATCACCTCTTCTCAAAATAACTAAAGCCATTTGCATAGCAGAAGAAATAGCTCTCAAACGCAAAGAATTAAGATCATCCTTCGTCAATCCGACATCATCAAGAGACAGATCCTCTGCTGCAAGACTCTTCTGCAATACATCAAGATAATCGATGATCCTCATCAAGGAGTTATAATTCTCCTCATTATTCCTAACACCGCTCTTGCACAGATCTACCCTTATTCTTCTGATAGAAAGAGCGAACGACTTGGCATCCATACAATTCTCTTCAGACTCAGATAAACCAAATACTTTTCTTAAGAATACTGATAACATTCTTTTTCCTCAAAATTACTTACTATTTTATAACATAATTACGTCATTATGTAAATATATCACTTGCCTAATCCCATCCTCCTAAGAACATCTCCATAATTGTTCATGAACGTCTTATAGAAATCAAAACAGTCAGTCTCTTCGAATCTTACCTTACGTATCCCCTCATCAGAAAACTGTAATATTTCTGCCTTCGGATGGGACATGATGATTGGAGAATGAGTAGCGATTATGAATTGGCTCCCCTCTCCTATCAATTCATCCATCCTAGCCAGAAAAGCTAATTGCCTCTGAGGAGAAAGAGCTGCCTCTGGCTCATCGAACAGATAGAATCCTTCACCCCTCAATCTATTGAGAAACAAAGAAAAGAATGATTCGCCATGAGACTGATCATGCAAAGAAACTCCTCCATAAGAAGAAATAACCCCTATGTCATCGATATTGGAAGCTAAGTTATAGAAACTCTCAGCTCTGAAGAAATAATCATCCCTAGGCCTCTTATAACCCCTTGCGAGCTGCAATTCCTCTCCAAGCAGGCTAGATATCTTCTTAGTCTCAAAATTGAAGTTCCTAGACCCTCCCTCGAGATTGAACCCATACTTGAAAGCTATCGCCTCGACGACAGTCGACTTCCCCGTTCCATTTTCTCCAGTAAATATGGTTATAGGAGAAGAAAAGACTAAGTTTTCCATATCTTTCACTATAGGCAAAGAAAAAGGATAATCTCCATTTTTTCTCTTACCATCCTTCAAGCCGATTGAAGACACGAACAGATTGCTTATCATATTCCCTGCTCATTATAATAATATATACACTTTAACACCTTGAAAACTACAAATCAAATCAATAAATGATTATCATTGATAAAAAAACACATCAATAATATGCATTTAATAGTATGCGATAATTCTAACCAAGGACTTGAGCACTATTCTCCTTCATCCTCCTTTTACATATTTCCCCTATCTTCTCTGCATTTCCTATGTTCACCATTGATAAACAATATGTACCACTAGCAGGAATCATACTTTTTATAGGTTTTGTATTCTTACATGTCAGGACGACAGTACTCCCGTATACATCAGCACGTATCACATCTTTCCATTCAATCTCAGTGACAACGTCACACATTGATCTGAATATCTTCTTGGAATTACTAGCGAAATAAATGCCACTCCTCAAAAGACCGATTCCGAACTTAAGTCCATAAAACGCAAAAGCAACAGATAATAAGAAAAGGAGAATAAAAAATATTATCAAGAATAAGTTTTCAAAAGAAAAAACTGTCAGCCACGAATTAGTGACAAAAGAATATAAAATACTGAATGACATCAATACACCCATAACTCCTAGTGAAATGTTTTGCATTGCAAGTTTTCTTGAATATCTTTCTGCAACTACAACAAAATCACTTTCTATCCCTAATACTTGTGATAATTTCTGAGGAACGTTTGTCTTTATTTCCATATAGTAATAATTATAATTTTTCTATATGATACCATTATCAATCAAAAAAATCTACTAATAATGAAATATATAAATCTATAATAAAAATCATAATAATTTCTAAATTACTTAAGATTGCCAGTACTTGTATGGATATGACAGGTCTTATCCGCAGCTGATACACGATTAAAACTAAAACAATAAATATCTACCCTTGTTCAACCCAGTGTCCAGTGCTTGAGATTACTAAACAGTTATTGTCAGACTTACAAATCATGACCATTCAAGAATTCCCAAAATTATATAAAACAAACCACACATATATAGATGCGGTTTTTGAAATACACTAAACAAGATCATCCGCAGAAATAATATATAATAAGAATCAAAAAAATCAAGCAAAAACCAATAATAAAGCACATCAAAATGACATGCTTATGACTTCCATAGATATCCTTAATTATTCTTAAATGCTACGATTTCGAAAGCATTACCATGATCAATTGCATATCTGAATAAACGATCAGGACTGATTTCATCTTTTTCAGAAACAACAAGCCCCTCCTCTATCAGCCTTTCAGCTATCAACCCAGAACAAGTATGCTTATTCTTTCCTAATCCGAATATCTGAGTGTCATCCTCGGCTATTTCTTTAGCTTTTTCTCTCATCCTATCAATGACTTCCTTATCAGACTTGATCCTTATTACCACCCATTCTACCATATCCTCATTCAACCAATCTGTCTCATTGATACCCCTGATTTGTATCTCCCTCGAATCATCGGGATCGTCACCCAAAGCTTCTATTACTAGACCATCACCATAATAAATAGCAGAATGAGTAAAATATGGATTAAAAATAGCTTCATACAACCTTGTCCTATTCGTAGGATAATTCCTAAGCAAGATATCCCCTGGCAAGAGAGGACAATCAATTATCTTTAAGCACGAACTACTTCTTCCTGATAATGAACTTCTTACTTCCTCATCAGAAATTACATAAATTTTTGGCATTAGATTGAATGACCCAAAAATAAAAAATACCAATAAGAATAAACAAATTAAAATTAGTCTATTCTTAAAGAAAGATACAGTCATATTAAGACTCTCCACCCTTCTCATCTCCAAAGATTTTCCTATTATCAAGCGATCCTTTCTTTTTTTTCTTCGAATAAAAGAATCTGAGTCCGAAATAGATCAAAGCAATATTGATAGCCCAGGATACAATAAACCCACAAAAAGAATTCTGGCAAACATAAGAAATAGGCATCCCTAAATATAAAGTAAAAGATAGTGGATAGAGAACAACAAGTCCACAAAATTTTTCCCTACAAGTCAAAGCATATAATATGATTGGCGTAGACCAGATGATATAACCAACCGAAACTATCATAGGAAATAATTCCTTCTCTCTATAAGGAGCAATGTCTTTTCTTATCCTCTTAGCAATCTCGTAAATCAAGATCGACAATAGTAAGAATTCGAACAATATAAAAATCTGTAATTGAGCAAAACCAAAAAAAGAAAATAAGGAAAAGAAATGTTGGAAACCTTCTATGGGTGCAAAAAATACAAATAAAGAAAAAATGCATATATACAATACTACTGGGATATAAAGAATTGAGCCTTTTTTACTTTTTTCCATAAAAATATATTAATGATTATAATAAGCTTATTTAAAAAATAAGTACCTACTGTACATAGTATAGCATGAAACAAAATATTCTTTAAGAAAGAAAAGCACACCCTCTCGGGTGCGCATAGAAAAATGAAAAAAATGTATAAAGGGTAGATGATTACCTCTTTGACCATTGTGGAGCCCTTCTAGCTCTCTTAAGACCAAACTTCTTCCTCTCTTTCATTCTCTGGTCTCTGGTCAGAAGTCCTAACTTCCTCAACCTTCTCCTGAACTCTGGATTCAAGACAGTCAAAGCTCTGGAAATTCCATGCCTTACAGCTTCTGCCTGGGAATGGATTCCTCCTCCGTTGACTATGATAGTGACTTTGAACTTATTCAAAAGATTAACCTTATCCAAAGAAGATATTGCTAATTTCTGAAGGTTCTTGTCAGTAAAATAATCTTCAAAAGCCTTGCTATTTACAGTAATAGTCTTATCACCTTTTGTATAAAGCCTTATTCTTGCGACAGAAGTCTTTCTTCTTCCTGTTGCATTATAATAAGCAGTACTGTTCTCGTCATACTTTATCTCAATAGATAAAGCGTCGTCGTCATCCTCATATCCGACCAAACCGAACATCTCATTCAAAGCCTTAGTCTTCTCTCTCTTTGTCTCTTCGCTCATTGGAGCTACTTCAGCAGCAAGAGTTCCTGTAGCTTCTGGAACAGCAGCCTCAGCCTTCTTCTTTGTAACTTTCTTTTTTGTTTCTTTTTGTTCTGAAGCTTCCTTCTTGACAGCAACTTTCTTCTCCTTGACTGCTTTTGTTGCTACCTTTTTTTCTTCAGCTTCAGCAGCTTTTTTTTCTTTTACCATATTACTCAAATTTAATACGTTTTAATTGCTTATCTCTAAGGCGATTCTTTGGTAACATTCCAGACACTGCCTTCTTCAGGATCTCTCCAGGATTCTTTTCAAAAATAGTCTTCATTGGGATATGCTTATCACCACCGAGGTATCCAGTATGGTGAAAGTAAGTCTTATCTTGCATCTTATTCCCAGTCACTACGATCTTCTCAATGTTCTTGATAATCACATAATTCTCACTGTCCTTATTAGGCATGAAATCAGGACTGTTCTTACCTCTCAAGATAGAGACTATCTCAGTAGCCAATCTTCCTAAGATCTTGCCATCGGCGTCAATAACAAATGTATTTTTATCTACGTTTTCCATAATTTTGATTCTTTACGACTAAACTAATTCGATGATTGCCATCTTAGAGCTGTCTGACTTCCTAGCTCCTAATTTTACGACCCTAGTGTATCCACCGTTCCTCTCTTTGTATCTAGGAGCGATTTCATCAACTAATTTCTTTACAGTACTATCACAAAAAAATCTTGCTAAATATCTTCTTGCATTAACATCGCCTTTCTTTGCTTTAGTGATTTTCTTTTCAACGAAAGGTGATAACTCTTTTGCTTTCGCTTCTGTGGTCTTGATCCTCTCTTTTATTAGAAGAGAATTAGCGAGAGTCTTGAGCAAAGCCTTTCTCTGTCCAGCTTCCCTATGGAATTTTCTGCCTTTTATTATTTTTTTCATTTTTCTTAATACTTTATTACTATTTTATCAATAGCGTTTAGCTATTTACTCAGCTTTCTTCTTTTTCGTCTTCTTAACCTTCTTTTCTTCCTTTTCTTCGACTACTTCTTCCTCCACTACTACTGCTTCTTCCTTCACTTCTTCAGTGACAGCCTCAACAGCTTCTTTTCCGAAGAAATCATCTTTCAAGAAAGAAAAGTGGGATATGAGGATATTCAATGCTTCTGAAAGGGATTCCTCCGGAGTGATTGTTCCATCGGTTTCAACTTCCAAACTCACCTTATCGAAGTCAGTCCTCTTTCCGACTCTCATATTTTCTACGATATAGTTTACTTTCCTTATAGGAGTGAAAGCAGCATCAAGTCCGATGACTCCGATCGCTTTCTTATTCTTAGGATCATCATTGAATTCATAACCTACGCCCTTCTCGATCTTTATCTCGATTTCAAGTTCAGTAGACTTTTCAGTAACAGTTGCAATATGTAGTTCAGGATTTGCTAATTCTAGCTGAGGATTAAGTTCGAAATTCTTGGCCAAAGCCTCCTTTTCTCCTTTTACCTTCAAAGTAATCCTCTGAGGTTCATCTCCATACATCTTGAACCTCAATTGCTTCAGATTCATCAATATGTTCAAGACATCCTCCTTGACTCCTGGTATAGTAGAGAACTCATGCGGAGCGTCTTTAATCTTTACTTCAGTAACAGCTGCGCCTACTAAAGAAGATAAGATTATCCTCCTTAAAGCGTTTCCGATCGTAACACCATACCCTGGATACAAGGATTCTATCTCAAATATAGAATGATTTTCCTTTATTTTTTTGTTTTTGATAGAAGTTGGTAATGGGATCATATTATATTTATTTTAGTCTTAAATAACACTTACAATTTTTTTATAAAACTATTTTAAAACTTGATTTTTAATTACCGTTTATCTTGAGTAATGTTCGAATACCGTTGTTACATCACTTGGCAATTGCACATCTTCAAAAACTGGAAGCTTCACAATCTTAGCCTCATTCTTCTGAGCATCGAAAGCGATCCAACCAGGAACCTTGGCTTTTTTCATAGTTTCAGGAATATCCTTCAAGACATCCTTGGTCTTTGAGCCTTCTCTGACAGATACTGTATCTCCGATCTTCAATTGAGCAGAAGGGAT
Source organism: Minisyncoccota bacterium (assembly GCA_028704755.1). Classification (GTDB taxonomy): domain Bacteria; phylum Patescibacteriota; class Minisyncoccia; order Minisyncoccales; family Minisyncoccaceae; genus Minisyncoccus. The sequence goes on from JAQWEU010000004.1 coordinate 27,024, forward strand.
ATCGATCTTTCTTCCATTCAATAAGAAATGACCATGGCTAGCGAGCTGATTTGCATGCCCCCTAGACCTTGCCCATCCTAATCTGAAAATGACATTATCGAGCCTAGTCTCTAATTTTCCTACTAGAGCGTTAGCAACATTATCAATCTTTGCCCTATCCTTGTTGATAGCCTTGACATATTGCTTCAGCTTTGACTCTGATAATTGATACCATCTCTTCATCTTCTGCTTAGCAGCAAGTTCTCTTCCGTATTCAGATAAGGAACCTCTTCTCTTCTTCGCTCTTTGCCCAGGAGCAAAAGGCCTTTCGATCATAGGACACTTAGTGGATAAGCATTTGTCTCCTTTTAAGAAGAGCTTATCTCCTAATCTCCTACAAATTTTACATTTAGCTTGTGTTTTCATATTAGTAACAAATCTCTACAAAATTATAATCTTCTTGGCTTCTTAGGACGACAACCATTGTGAGGTATTGGAGTTGAATCTTTTACTGAAAGAATCTCGAATCCCTGATTAGCAATTGACCTCAAAGCAGATTCTCTGCCAGAACCGACTCCTTTTACAGCGACATGAAGTCTCTTCATACCAGTCTTTTCCCCAATCTGTCCGACTGCTTCAGCAACCTTAGAGGCTGCGAAAGGAGTAGACTTCTTAGTCCCCTTGAAACCTAATTTTCCAGAAGACTTACTAGCTAAAGCATTTCCATTTGCATCAGTCAATGTGATGATTGTGTTGTTGTATGAACTGAAGATGTAGATCCTTCCCTCTTTTCCGATAGCAGATTTAGAGGATGCGATATTTTTCTGCATTGCCTTCTCCACTGCTTCCCCCTCCTTAATCATCTCTTCTTCAGTTTTTTTGATAACATGTTTTTTACCCATAGGATAATCAATCTTTAAATTAATCTTATATACTTAAATAATCGAATTCACTTCGGACTATTTCGGTGAAGGAGGAGCTTTTCTTCCAGACCCAACAGTCTTCTTTACATTACCTCTTACGGTCCTGCTATTTATTCTTGATGTCTGACCTCTGACAGGTAAGCCCTTAGCGTGCCTGCTACCTCTCCAAGAATTTATATCTTTTAATCTCTTGATGTTCATCATCACGTCTCTTCTCAAATCTCCTTCCACTCTGTAGTTCTTCTCAATAACTTGTTTCAATCTTGCAATCTCGTCTTGCGTTAGATCCTTTGACTTCTTCTTCAGATCGATCTGACATTCAGATAAAACCTTCTTACTCAAAGAAGGTCCTATGCCGTAAACATAAGTCAATCCAATATCAATTGTTTTTTCATCAGGAATATTGATTCCTATAATTCTTGCCATAGTTTATCTTTAATTTACTGGTTTATCTTATTGTTAAATTTATGAACCCTGTTTCTGCTTATGTTTTGGATTCTTCTTGCATATTACATAAACGCGCCCTTTCCTGCGGACGATTTTACAATCAGTACACATTTTCTTAACCGATGGATTTACTTTCATATTTTTTTAATAACTTCTATTTATTTTTTTCTAAATACGATTCTTCCCCTTTTTTCGTCATAAGGAGAGAATTCAACTGTAACTCGATCCCCGGGAAGTATTTTTATCTTGAATATACGAAGCTTTCCAGCTAAATGAGCTAGGACTTCAGGACCGTCACTATTTTCTATAGCAACCCTAAAAAACCCATCGGGCAAGCTTTCTGTAACTTTTCCTTCCTTTAGTATTTTATCATTTTGTTTAACCATCTCCAAAGATAATAAAACAGTAGCAAAAAATTTAATTTTGGTCAAGAGACGAACCCCTTCCACAAACCAAGAGCTAATCCTCAAAGAATTAGCTCTTACCCCTGGCCGATATCACTTATTTTGCCAATGCTTCAATTTTTATATTAATGTTCTCTTTATTGCTAGAAATTTGATTTTTCCACCCTGGCTTTATATCAATATCTGCTTTTTCGACTTTTCCATCCTTTACAAGTACCGCATTCGCTTCCTCCTTCGATTTCATGGCTATCTGGCTGATGATCGAATCATTGCTCCCTAGACTATAATAATCCGCCACTACTGATAATTTCATCTCATAATGATTGTCCTTCTCGCTCAAGTCAGAAACATTCATATCCTTTATCACATATCCGAAATTGCCATCTTCCTCAACACTGGCCATACTCTTCAATAGACTATCCAGATCCTGCTTCTTTATCACTATCATCTTTGTCTTTATAGTTCCCGAAATATCGAAACTATCTACTTTATCACCTGCCTTGGCTTTTACCTTGAAATCAGTGACTTCCTGCGAAACAGTCTTATCCAATACCATATATTCATCTGATATGTTCATCATCAGCCTATTCTTCACTCCTTCGAACTGTTGCTGCTTGAACTTTTCCTTTGCTCCGTTGATATCGCTTTCAGAAACAGCAACCCCTACTCCTTTTGATCCTCCAGAGATAGCAGTAACAGTTTCTGCCTTGGTCGTTTCATAATATGGACTGTTTTGTTCCTTGAAACCAGGAACAGTGAAAGTAGAAGAATCGATATTATAATCCTCGCCTGGCTGATCAGCTACCACCTCGACTTCGATAATCCCCGGCTTACCATCGCTTCCAGCAGGAACGCTTATCGCGCTCTGGATACGGTATATCTTCCCATTCTTATCTGAAAGGAATCTTGTTCCCTTGAGTAGAGGCAAAGCAGTCTCTGGAGTATGGGAAGCTGTTATCTTTATCTTTCCTTTCGCAAATCCTTCTCCATCAGCACTCCCAGTAGCTTTTATCTGGTCATCATATGACTGTTCTTCGGTCAGGACTTTTCCAGAAATGACGAACCTATCAGCTCCTTCCTCTGCCTGATAATCATCGCTCAGGGCAATAGTCGCATTCCTTTCTGCTTGCAAATTCTCCACCTTTGGATATATGTTGATATCCGTCTTAGTATCAGTGAAGTAATAGAAGGCTACTAAGCATCCAGCTAAAGCCAATAAGATGATGGAAAAGAGGAATCCCTTTCCAAGCGGCTTTCTCGGTTGCTTGAACTTCTGCTTCTTGAAAGGCTCATCCTTCACCTCTATCTCTACCTCTTCGCTTTCTTCTTCCCGTACCTCCTGTCTGCCGATCTCTTTAGGTGGTACGATATCATAAATTTTTTTTCGCATATTTTTGATTTTTATTACTACTTATTCTTTTGTTAAGATAGCTTTTATTCTTCGTACCCCAGCGCTCGAACTCTCCTCCTTGATGATCTTGAAATGGCCGAGTTCACTAGTCTTGTCAACATGAGGTCCGGCGCATATTTCCTTCGAGAACCATTCTCCTGTTTCAGGATTACCTATGGTCCACACTTTGACTACTTCAGGATACTTCTCCTTGAAGAAAGCCAATGCCCCAGATTCCAGAGCCTGTTCCAATGATAATTCTTCTTTCTTTACTATTAGATCGCTCTTTATTGCTTCATTGACCAATTCTTCCACCTTCTTGACCTCTTCAGGGGTCATCTTCTGGTTATGGGCGAAATCAAATCTCAGTCTCTCGATGTTTATATCAGATCCCATCTGCTGCACGCTCTCACCAAGGACTTTCCTTAAGGCAGTATGCAATAGATGAGTAGCTGTATGGAGTTTTGCCCCCTCTACTCCAGCATCTTTCCCCACTCCTCCGAACTTCTTCTCTGCTCCTGCCCTAGAAAGATCCTGATGCTTCTTCAAGGATTCATCGAATCCAGCTTTATCTAATCCAAAACCCTTCTCCTTGACTATCTCTTCAGTGAGTTCGAAAGGAAATCCATAGCTCTGGTAAAGATCAAACACCTTTTCCCCTGAAATCATCTTATTATCCTTTTCTTCCTCTATCAACCTTTCCAGGACAGAAAGTCCTGACTTGATCGTCTTCTCGAACTTCTTCTCCTCTTTTTCTATTATATCATATATCATAGATTTCCTCTCTTCCAGTTCTGGATACACATCCCTATATTTAGAAATCACATGATCTCCCAACCCGACATCATTCTCTATTCCGATCATCTTCGAATATCTGACACATCTCCTTATGATCCTCCTCAACACATACCCTTGTCCGACATTTGAAGGCTCTATCCCGTCTCCTGCTAAGAATATCGCACTCCTAGTATGATCGGCTATTACCCTGAAAGCTAATATATTGTCCTCATACTTCTTTTGAGAAACTCCTTCAAGTCTAGCGATCATATCCTTGAAAATATCAGTCTCATAAGAAGAATTCTTATGATTGAGCAAGGAGAGCAATCTCTCGAATCCGATCCCTGTATCGATATTTGTCTGATCCAATAATTCATACTCTCCATTCTCATTACGATTATACTGCATGAACACTAGATTCCATATTTCTACCACCCTCTTACAATGATCACAGTTAGGTCCGCAATCAGGCCTTCCACAGCCATACTCCTCACCTCTATCATAATGGATCTCAGAACAAGGACCACAAGGGCCTATATCACTTACCGGCCCCCAGAAGTTATCCTTCTTGCTACATTCGATTATCCTATCCCTAGCTATGCCTTGCTTGAGCCAGAGATCGATCGCTTCCTCATCCTTGCCGATCCCACCTTCGCCCTTGAAGACAGTCACATAGAACCTGCTCTTATCTAATCTTAATTCATTTACGAGAAAGTCCATAGCGAACTCGATAGCCCCCTCCTTGAAATAGCCTGTCTCGTCCTGACCGATGGACCAATTGCCGAGCATCTCGAAAAAAGTATGATGTGTATCATCTCCTATCTCCTCTATGTCACCAGTTCGGAAGCACTTCTGACAAGATGCTAAGTGCCTGCTCTCAAAATCCTCCAAAGGGTCTTTTTTGCCCGATAAATACAAAGAAAACTGCTGCATGCCTGCAGTTGTTAGTAATACGCTTGGATCATTTGGCAATAATGATGATGATTTTATTATCTTATGATTTTTTCCTTTGAAATATGAAAGAAACTTATCTCTTAATTCCTGTGAATTCATTTCGCTTTATATCTTATATTTATTCTTTCATCCCATTATAACAGATTTTAGAACAAATTAAAGGGCAAAGTCAGTAAATAAAAAATGAGGCTTTCGTTAGTCTGCCTCTTTTTGAGTTCAGGACAAGCCCGACAAGGATGCTCTTCCTGCATAGCCCATTCATATAGGAAAATATCATCATTCCTATACGCACAATAATTGCACATTTTAAACACCACGCTTAGAAATTCTCCTGAACCTTTCGAAAAGACTCAGGAGGACTGCCAAACGATTAGAGCAATCCATATCCGATTTTTAAAACGAAATGAATAACGATAACACGAACGATTGTCAGAGTGGAGGTTTTGATAAGGATCAATTTTGCAATATTCTCGCTTCTCATTGTTTGCTTCCCCCTTTCACCTTGGCACTCATACTATAGCATATTATTATATATTTGTCAATAGTAACAGTGCATAAAAAAAGAGCTATTGAGGCTCTTCATCCAAACGATATCTGGCTATTGCTCTTGATAAAAGCCTCTGCTTCACCAAAAGGAAAATATATTCTCTTCCCAGAAACAATATCCAGGACCATCTGCCTTATATTCTCTATCTTGGCAAAAAAAGGTATTTCTTTACCATATTCAGCCAATATATTCCCTAACTCCAAAGACCAAATGACCTTAAGAACACTATCAGGATCACAATCGCATATATCCCCCACTACATGAGCGAGTTCATCGCCATACAGCTTGAAGGAATCCAATATGCTCAATAATCCATATTCCGGAGAATCCACTCCTAATAACTGCTTTGCCCTATCACATACGGCAAAGAATGTCATGATCACTCCGACATCACCCTCGGTCACCTCAAAGATGCACTCCTCGAATGGCATCCCAGGGCTTAACCGGTTAAGCTTCAATGTTCCCATTATTCACCTCCCAATTGACTTCTTAATTTATAACACAGAAAGGATATTTTTCAATACCGAGGAATAATTACCTATCAAGCCATCTCCTGATGATTCTAGCCACTTTCTCAGGTTCCTCGAGCGGAATTAAATGTCCACCCTCTTCTATGACCTCCAGCTCTGCATTCGGTAATAATGAAGCCAAATCACTTATCGCTCCGATCGGAGAAATTTCATCAAGACCTCCAGCTATCACCAATGAATCGGTTTTCACCTTCTTACCACTAGGCACAAGATCATAATTATTGAATTCATCGAATATTTCCATACTTGTCTTGGTATCTATTCTTTTCACCTCCTCAGCATCTCTTTTCATTATTTCCTTACGCCTAAGAGTATTCTTTGACTTGAAGATTACCATATCTCCGACTTTCTTACCTAATCCATTAGAAAGCATCATCCTCTTCATGTATTCAGGCATTACGCCAGCTAAGGAATAATATGCAGAAATGATCCTATCGAATACCCCTTCCACTCTCAATACAGGAGCGATCAGGATCAACCCCTCCACCCTATCAGGATGATTTCCAGAATATACAAGAGCTACTCTTGATCCAAAAGAATGACCCATGATACTGACCTTCTCCACGCCAAAAGAATCAAGGAAGGTGTCAAGCCAATTTTCATAATCAGCTAAATATGCCTTTACGAGCGGATCAGACTTTCCACAGGCAGGCAAATCCGGTATCACTATCCGATAACCTTCCCCTATCAGATTAGCCAATTCTAACAAACCCAGATGATTACCTGGAAAACCATGAAGCAGTATTAGTACTTTCCCCGATGCATTATTATCAAGATAAAACACCTTCCTATTATTAATTATAATCAGGTTCTGTTGGAATTCCATATACCTATATGGTATAGAAATTTTACTATTAAGTCAAAATATTTATCAATGAAATACTATTGTCCTTATACCACCTCAAAAAAAGATGGGCAGAACTGGAATAAACATAAAAATAGGCACATCGATGCCTATTATTATGTTACTAAGTAATATCAAAGAACGCACTATTCTGACAATTCTGCTCAATGCTCCTTTTGCTCGAATATTCACACATATCCAGAAAAACAAGGATTCAGCAGGATTGTCGAACCATTTCGACATCCATATTGAATTTTGAATGATAATACGAACCATTAGTCAAAGCGGAGGTTTTAATAAGGATCAATTTTGCAATATTGTCGCTTCTCATTGTTTGCTTCCCCCTTTCACCTTGGCACCTATACTATAGCATATTATTATATATTTGTCAATAGATAATGTTCAAAATTTAAGAGGATATTAGCTATCCTCTTCTTGCGATCCAATACCAACCTCTCAATAAGAAGCTCATTTCTTCAGCATCAAGCTCCTCTCTGAGCTCTTCTTCTGAGACGAATACCCTTACGATATTTGCTTTTTCAGGAACTGGAACAAAAGTCTTGGTCTCCCACCTCACATGAATATATCCTCCAGGAAGTGAGTATTCACCGATAAAAATCTCCATCTCTTCCACCTCATGCTTATACTATAAAATAATATTATAATTATGTCAATATATATCCCCCGCTCTGGCAGCTTCCTTGATCTCCTTTGACTTCTTCCACCTATCCCACTGCTTCTTCACTTTTCAGAGCCTCCTCAGCCAGGATATCATCCTTCTTAATATCCCCGAACTCTGTCCCTAATCTCTTTCTTAAATCCTCTTTCAATTCCATTTTTATTCCTCTTATCCATTATGATATCCCTTTTGATAAATTAAAAACTGCTGATTAAAAGCAGTTTTTAAATCCTGATTGATTATTTCTTCAATCTGTTCCTAAAATCCTTTATGCACTCACTAGCAGCATCCTTGCCTCCTAGTCCGAATGACAATCCCAATGCTAAGGTAATAGTCGCGATAAGCCCCATTGCGAGCGTATTGACGATACTTACTGCTATCCCTAATTGGATCAAGACAGCGAAGATAACAAAGATGAAGATTGACCACTTTACCAATGAACCGAAGAAATTGACTGATCTCACTCCCATAGAACGAGTACTAGCTTTGACGATCTTTTCCATGATATCAGATATCACGATAGCGACTACCATAATAGCTATAGCCACTGCTAGATTAGGAACCCACTGGATAATCGAATTCAAGAGCATCGTAAAGGATGCCCAACCGATGATCTCAGTCGAGATCATCAAGAACATCACCATGAATACCCATTTGAATATATTTCCTATGAAATCAGATGGAGTGATTTTCAACTCAGCACTGTCTAATGCTTCATCCCAGCCAGTACTATTGAACAGTTTATCGAATTTAAATACCTGTAAAATACCAGCTATGATCTTCCCTAACCAGACAGAAATGAACCAACCGATTACCAGGATAATTACTGCGGCTAATAGATTTGGAATGAGCGCTATGGCATTTTCAAATAATTTTTGAAATGCTCCAGATGTTACATGTAACCAATATTCAAACATATATTTATTTCGCTATCTGTCCGATGAAGATCGATAGCTTTATATTTAATTATTATAACTTACGCATATATTATACCATAAAACCCAAAACAGTAAAAGTATTTTCCAGCTATTTTACTGGATTCTTCTTCAATTCACGGAATGACAAACTCAAGAATATTCCCAATATTGCAAAAGAACAAAGAGGAATGAACCAGAATGGGAACTCATGACCGAAAGCCTCTAATGACATTATCGCCCCCAAGACTCCGACAGCATACATCGCTCCATTCTTAAGATATGCATACTTGCTTATAGTATCTATTCCTTTTATGGTCAGATCTCTTACGATAAAAGCTCCTAGGCCATTACCGATGATGATAAGCGGTATGGACATAGTGAAAGCAAATGCCCCGATAACTCCGTCGATTGAGAAAGAAGCATCTATCGCTTCAAGATAGAGTATCTTGCTCCAAGCACTCATATTACCCGATCCAGACATCATCTCCCTCTCCTTCTCTTCTGCGTTCTTCTTGAATCCATCAGTTATGAAGAATGCACTGACTCCGATCGTTCCCGCTAAGGCTAACATCGGATTGACTTTTATCGAGAAATAGACCATCAATGTCGTAAAGATGGAAGCAAGAGCATAGAACCATACTCCTTGCTTATGGATGAACTTCTCAGCCAGAAAAGCATATTTCTTCTCTTCTAGGAATAACCAAGAGATGAATACTAAGAACAAGTACGAACCACCCCCCAGCAATAACAATGGCTTAGAGGCCTCTAACGACTCAGCAACGGCCGTATCTCCCGAGAAAGCTGCTCCTACCACTTGGAAGATAGAAAGCGATGGATCAGTCAACCATACTATCAAGAAAGGAAGAACACCTCTTACCACTAAGACTGCAAAGATTATTCCCCAAAAAAGGAATATCTTTCTGAATTTCTCTGGCAATGTCTTCAAGACATGCGCATTTATTATCGCATTATCGATACCGCTGACTACTTCGAATATGCACAAACCAAGAACCACTATTACGATTTCAAAAATATCCATATATTTTTAATTATTATTTTCAGTATAAACATAGCTCGAACCGTTTGCCATGATTGCTTTCAAGGAAAAACTCTTACCATCTGATCTATAGTAATAATAATACCCCTCTCCTCGTGGATCCTTAGGGATATACAATAGCTTATCAGTCAATATCTTATCAAAATTAGCACAATCCTTTCCTATCGCACACTCCATCGGTTGGATCGGAAACTCTCCAGAATCTATCCTCAGGGTAAGAAGGATTCTCATGAGCTGAGCTATACAAGACTTTCGCTCAGCATCATTCGCTTCTTTCACCGCCCCAGCCATGAAGATCATTATACAGCCTATCAGGAAAAAGATTATTATTATCACTACAAAAAACTCTACAGTAGCAAGTCCTTGATCATATTTTATCTTTTTATTATTCATAGAGATAAGATATGTAATATTTTATCATATATATAATATAATTTCTAGTAAAAAAAGGTACTATCAGTACCTCTAAGGATATCCGTTTGAGAAAGTATCATTTTCATAATACTCCGAAGAAAGCCTGACTAATTCCCGACTGAGCTCATCTTTCTCAAGTGGCGTAATATCGCCGACAATGAACAGATCATCATGCCTCATCAACTCATTCAATAATTCATCCTTGGAAGGAGCAGAACTCAGCATTTGACGAAGACATAACATTCTGATTTCTTCTAACATGTCTAATCTCACACAATTAGTCCTCTTCAGCGAAACCCAATAATAATTCCGATAAACTTTTGCCCACTCATAAAAACTTCGAGCAGCTAATAGCATGCAGAATAATTCATCACAATTCTGAGTAGTAATATACCTCCTATAGTACTCCCTGAACGGCAACATGTTTTTAATGTTCATGAGGACATCATAGCAAATTATTGATATTATTCAATAAGAAAAAAGAGCATCTCTGCTCTTCCTATGGTGGACCCAAGGAGATTCGAACTCCTGACCTCCTCTTTGCAAAAGAGGCGCGCTACCAACTGCGCTATGGGCCCATGATCATCCTACTGGTGGGTATGCCTGGACTCGAACCAGGGACCTCGTCATTATCAGTGACGCGCTCTAACCAGCTGAGCTACACACCCTCTAAAAATAAAGAGCCTTTAAAAAGGCCCTTCATTTTAACATTAACATTAAGTTCCTTAGAGTTGTCCCACTTGGTCTCTGCTTTAAGGTACAGCGACCAAGACCTTTAGATTAATTCAGTGATCACTCGCGAACTAATCCAAACCGACACTTTCAAAATATAAATAAATGATCCACGAGCAGCTTCCGCTACCCGTGCCTTGTTACGACTTCGTCCCTCTCGCTGAGCTTACCTTAGGTCCACATAGTGGAACTTCGGGCACTCCCAACTCGCTTGACGTGACGGGCGGTGAGTACAAGACCCAGGGACATATTCACCGCAGCGTGGCTGATCTGCGGTTACTAGCGATTCCGGCTTCATGAGGTCGGGTTTCAGACCTCAATCCGAACTGAGGGGCCGTTTGATAAGATTGGCTCCGCCTTACGGCTTGGCTACTCTTTGTCGGCTCCATTGTATCACGTGTGCAGCCCAGGGCATCAAAAGGCCATGCTGATTTGGCGTCATCCTCACCTTCCTCCCGGTTGTCCCGGGCAGTCCCCTATGACATATAAAACATAGGGCAAGGGTTGCGCAGGTTAACCCATTTAAGGGAGCAACTCAAGCCACCTGCTGACGACAACCATGCAGCACCTGGTC
>JAQWEU010000039.1 GCA_028704755.1 Minisyncoccota bacterium
AAGGGAAATCATCTCCGATTATTGGTAATTATCAAGTTCAGAAATCATTGTTAACTGGGGTTAGAAGTCTTAACAATAGTGGAGATGGAGACAAGACTATCACTACTGCTTATGCTACGATTCCAGTAGAATATGTAGAAGTCAATGGAGACACTACCTACTCATCTACTCCTACTATTGGGAACTCTACTGCTGATGCTCGTATGTTAGCTTTAAGATATATCGGTAACCTTACTATTAACTCAGGAGTAACTCTGACTCCTCAAGTCAGGAAGAGGGGAATGTTCCTCTATGTAGATGACACATTGACTCTTAATGGTATCATCTCCATGACGGCCCGTGGTGCTGCTAATGTCGCCGGAGACAGGATCCTCATCTTGACTGACGGAGGAACGAGCTATGAAATACCGGCAGTAGGAAACAGCGGAGGCAATGGACAGACTGGGGCTGGCGGGGCTGGAGCGTGGTATGGTGGAGCCGGAGCTGCAGGTACTTCATATTCAGGAGGTTCTGGTGGTGGAGGTGATCGTGGTGGGGCTGGAGCTGCTAACGGAGGAGCCGGAGGAAAAGGGACTGGTAATGGAACAGGGGGAGCTGGTAACCCAGGAGGTTCTGGAATTTCTTCAGGTGCAAATGGAACGGGAGGATTACTCATTGTTTATGCTAAAACAATCATAGTGAGTTCTACCGGAAGTATTAAATCTAGTGGTTCATCTGGAGGCTCAGCTGGAGGAAGCCAATCCAATGGAGGCGGAGGTTCTGGGGGAGGTTCAATAAATATATTTTACCAAAACACATTTACTAATTCTGGTTCCATTGCTGCTAATGGAGGTTCTGGCGGTTCTGCTGGTAGGAATGGAAGTTCTGGAGGTGTAGGAACAGTCCGTTCCTATCAAGTAACAAATTAAGATATTTAAAAGAGTTTTAACAAAACTCTTTTATTTTACATTTTTCCATTTACAGACTAAAATGGATATAATATTAATCATAATTTTTAACTATGCAAAACGCTGATGTAACTTTTTTTGGACAAACGAGCTTTAGGGGAAAGCACGTTAAATTCGGTGTTAAGAGGGATGACAAGAGAAGGCATATCTATATCATCGGAAAGACTGGAATGGGAAAGACTGAGCTGCTTAAGAATATGATCACTCAGGATATCAAGAAAGGAAATGGTATCTGTTTTGTCGACCCTCATGGAGACGCTGCTGAGGAGCTATTGCAATTCATTCCAGAAGATAGGATCGACGACGTCGTTTATTTCAATCCTGCAGACCTCGATAATCCTATTGCTTTCAATATCATGGAAGATGTCAGTGTTGAGTATAGGCACCTTATTGCTGGAGGTATTATGGCCGTCTTCAAGAAGATATGGCCAGACGTATGGTCTTCTCGTATGGAATATATCTTGAATAATTGCCTCTTGGCCTTATTGGAAGTTCCTGGATCTACTTTGCTCGGAATCAATAAGATGCTTTCTAATCCTGAATGGAGAGAGACGATAGTCAACCAGGTCAAGGATCCAGTCATCAAGGCTTTCTGGACCAAGGAGTTTGCTAGGTACAGTCAGAGATATGAGACTGAAGCTACTGCCGCTATTCAGAACAAGATCGGTCAATTCATTTCCGCTCCTCTTATCAGGAACATAATCGGACAGCCGAATTCTGCTTTAGATATGAGAGATATAATGGATAGTAAGAAGATATTCATCGTCAATCTTTCAAAAGGTAGAGTAGGGGAAGAGTCATCAAGGCTTTTAGGAGCTCTGCTCATTACTAAGTTGCAATTGGCGGCCATGTCTCGTGTGGATGTACCGGAAGAAACAAGGAATGACTTCATCCTATACATTGATGAGTTCCAGAACTTTTCAACAGACTCTTTCGCTAGTATTTTGTCAGAGGCGAGGAAGTATAGATTGTCGTTAGTATTAGCTCATCAATACATCGCCCAGATGGAAGAAAAGGTCAGGGATGCGGTTTTTGGAAACGTGGGAACCATGATCGTCTTCCGTGTAGGTGCAGACGATGCAGAATATTTGGAAAGGGAGTTCTCTCCAGAGTTTATAGTAGAAGATATCGTTAATCTGCCCAAGCAGAATATTTATTTGAAATTGATGATAGACGGTGTTTCTTCTAGGCCGTTCTCGGCAAGTACTTTGCCTCCTGTGAAAATGTCAGGTGAAAGCGTAGAGAAGATGATAATAGAGGCATCAAGAAGAAAATATGCGACCGTAAGATCAATCGTAGAGGAGAAGATTGCTAGGGACACTGAAGATGATGGTGGAGCCGGAGCAAGCACTACGGAGCAACCTAGAGATAACTTCAATAGGTCATCAGAGCTATATGATACGATTTGTCAGAGCTGTAATAAGAAGATGAAGGTTCCTTTTAAGCCAGATGGTAAGAGACCGGTATATTGTAAGGCCTGTCTGAAGAAGATGGAGCAGGATCCAGAATCAAGGAACTTTAAAAGGAATAATACAGAGAATAGGCCTAAGGATAATTTCAGGGAAAGCATCAATTTAGAAAGGCCTAAGCAAGCCGTACCAATTGAAAGGCCTAAGCAAGCCGTACCAATTGAAAGGCCTAAGCAAGAATTGCCAGTTACGAAGAAGGTTGAGCCAGTTATAGAGTATAGGAAGGATGTTGAGGAATCTATTGAAAAAGAACCAGTCAATAATAAGACAGAAGAGAATAAGCCTATATATCAGAAGAAGGAGATAAAGAGCAACTATATCGGACCAGAAAGAAATGAACAGCCAGAAGAAGAGAATCACGAAGACTTGATAAGAAGGATCAAGGAAAAGATGCTTTATGGAACCCAGACGAACAATCTTAAAAAGGAGGAAGAGGTCAATATCCAAGAAGTGAGAGTTCCTGAGTCTGTGCGGCCAGACATGAAGACAGGAAAACCTTTACCAGAAGAAATAATTCCTGAAGTGTTTAGTATTCCTAATGAAGTCAATATTCCTGAAGAAATTGATCATGGATTGTCTGATACTCCAAGAGGAGTCGATGCTCACGAGGAAGATAGGTCTGAAACATTTGATATTCCTAACGGAAGTGATAATCGTGAAAGCTCTGATAGGGAAGTGTTCGAAGTTCTAGGTGAAGTCGATATTCCCGAAGAAGTTAAGGAGATCAATGCTCCTGAGCCAGCTGAAGTCCTAGGTGAAGTCGATACTCCCGAAGTATTTGATAATCATGATAACTATGCTGCAAGGGAAGAGATTGAGGAATCGATTGAGGAAGTAGAAGAGCGTCCTATTACTGAAGTATTTCCTCGGGAACAAGGAAGAAAAGATACGGCAAAGAACGGGTACATAAGTCTTGAGGAATCAGCAAGGAAATATGTCCCAGAAGAGAAGCCATTAAGGGTGTCTGAACACAGAGAAGTAGTAGCAGTTCCTAAGGAAGAGCAGAAACCTTTGGAAACAAGATCAGGAAAGAAGATAGACTTTGAAGGTCTTCTGGATATCATTAAGAAAGAGACGACTTCCTCTGGAGGAGGGAAAGTCATAAACCCCGGAGATAAGATAAAATTTGATTAAAAAAAGAGGACCGATTTTCCGGTCCTTTTTTAGTTATGATATTATTCCTCCTCCGATGACGACGTCCTTATCATATAGTACGATCGATTGCCCAGGAGTGATAGCGAACTGAGGCTTCTTGAATCTTATCACTGCACTGTTCTTATCCTTTTTGACGAAGGTCGCTTCAGCTAGTTCTGCTCCATATCGTATCTTAGCCTTGAACTTGTTAGTGGTGATTTTGTCGAAAGGCACTATCCAATTCATTTTCGTCGCCTTCACTTCGTCAGAATAGGCCAGGTCTTTCGGTCCAGCCACGACACTATTGTTCTTCGCATCGATTTTCAATACATAGTACGGTTCCTTCAGTCCGCCGATATTCAGCTTCCTTTGTCCTAATGTGTAGTTTATGATCCCGTTATGTTGTCCTAATATCTTTCCCGTGTGGTCGACTATGTGGCCAGGGATTCCCTTCGGAAGCAAGGCTGCGTAGCTATCACATTCGACGAAGTTCTGGCTTTCTTCCTTCTTTGCATACTCAGCAAAACCCTTTTCAATTGCCATCTTCTTGACGTCAATCTTCTTCTTATTGCCTAAAGGGAATATCAGCTTCTTCAATTGTTTTTGTTTCAACCTGTAGAGGAAGTATGATTGGTCTTTCGTCTTATCGACGCCTTTTTTCAATAAATATGATCCAGTATCTTCATCCCTTACCACTCTCACATAATGCCCAGTAGCGAAATGGTCGAATTTTATTCCGCTGTTCAGAGCTTTCTCGATCAATAACCCGAACTTTATTTTCGCATTGCACACCACGCAAGGATTAGGAGTCTTTCCTTTCTGGTATTCATTCTTGAAATATTCTATCACGGCTTGATGGTATTCTTCTTTCAAGTCTACTATGTAGTGGGGGATATCGAGGAGTTTTGCAGCTTTTTGGGCTTCGGCAATATCCTTCGCTTCATTGGGACCATAACATCCGCTCTTCGTCCCTTTGATGTTTGGATTATTATCCCATATCTTCATAGTAAGGCCTATGACCTTATATCCCTTTTCCTTCAATATGAGGGCAGTCATCGTAGAGTCTACGCCCCCACTCATGCCGACTGCCACTGTTATATCTTTCTTCATGAGGATTGATTATTTTATTATCCCAATATTCTTGATATATAATTCTTTCAATTGATTTTCTTCTATCTCAGAAGGACTGTCCATCATGAGATCCTTTCCTTTTCCATCTTTCGGGAAAGCGTATATGTCCCTGATAGATTCGAGATCGTGCAGGACCATCAGGACCCTGTCGAGTCCGAGGGCGCTTCCTCCATGAGGAGGAGCTCCGTATTCGAACGCTCTTATCAATGCGCCGAATTGCACATCTACTTCTTCCTTGCTGTAACCAGCTATTTCAAAAGCTTTGTACATTATCTCAGGACTATGATTCCTGATAGCGCCGCTCAAGGCTTCGAATCCATTTATGACTAAGTCATATTGGTAGGCGAGTATTTCAAGCGGATTCTTGTTCTCTAAGGATTCTAATCCTCCCTGAGGCATTGAGAATGGGTTATGTTCGAAGTCGATTCTTCCTTCCTCTATCTCTGAGTATGAATACATCGGGAAGTCGATTATCCAACACCAGGCAGCTTTTGTCTTATCCTTCAGTCCCATCATATTAGCACATTCGTTCCTGACAGCTCCGAGGGACAAGCAGGCTGTATTCCATTCATCAGCAGCAAAGAAGATTATATCTCCCTTTTTTGCTCCTACATTTTCTATTATTTGTCCTGTCAGTCCGTCTCCGAGAAACTTGATGATAGGGGAACTTATCTCGTTTTCTTTTATTGATATGTATGCTAATCCTTTCGCACCCTTTCCTTTGGCTATTTCTGTAAGGCTATCGATTTCCTTTCTAGAGAACTCAGCCCCTCCATCGATTTTCAGTGCATGGACGACTCCTCCTTTTTCAATAGCTCCCTTGAAGACTGCGAAGCCACAGTCACTGACCAATTCAGTGATTGGCTTGATCTCTAATCCGAATCTCAGGTCAGGCTTATCGCTTCCGTATGTAGTCAAGGCTTCTTTCCAAGGAATCCTCCTTATTCGTCCATCTTCTTCGAGATTCATTATTGTCTTTTTTGAGAAAGAGTTTGTCAGGTTGATTGCTAATGGTTCGATTACTGAGAATACGTCCTCTTGTCCGACGAAACTCATTTCCATATCTAGTTGGTAGAATTCACCATAATGCCTGTCCATCCTTGGGTCTTCATCCCTGAAGCATGGAGCGACTTGGAAGTATTTATCTACTCCTCCTACCATTAGCAATTGCTTGAATTGTTGCGGAGCTTGGGGAAGGGCATAGAATTTTCCTGGATGCAACCTTGATGGTACTAGAAAATCTCTTGCTCCCTCAGGAGAAGAATTGGCGAGTATCGGTGTCTGTACTTCGATGAAGCCTCTTTCATGGAAATAGTCTCTCATATATTGGATATACTTATCCTTCAGTTCTAAGAGGTCTTGAAGTTCTGACCTTCGAAGATCAAGGAACCTGTACTTCAATCTCAAAGCCTCATTTGTCTCTTCCGACTTTGTTTCTTTTATCTCAAAAGGTAGGACCTTGGACTTGTTTAAGACTTCTATCCGACCGACTTCTATCTCGATTTCTCCAGTCTTGATCTTCTGGTTCGTCGTATTCTCTGGCCTGCTAACGACATTTCCAGTGACGCTGACAACCCATTCATTCCTTAGTCCGTCAGCGGTTTCCCAGACATCCTTATTTTTCGATGGGTCAAATTTGACCTGGGTTATTCCATAACGATCCCTCAGGTCGATGAAGATGATCCCTCCATGATCCCTCCTATTGTGTACCCAACCAGACAGGGTGACTTCCTGCCCGACATTTGATATATTTAATTCTCCGCAAGTATGAGTTCTTAACATTTTTTTACTTTATTTATTTTCTATTCTTTCAAGGCAATAATAGATTATCTTTGGATAAAAATCAATAAAAAAATACCTAGAATAGGTATTATAGCTCTTTTAACCATTCTCCATACTTGGAGCCAGGGACAATCAGTGCTTTGTGAGGCAACACATCCGCCTTAGGATTATATCCTTTCAGGTCGGCAATTACATTTTTCAGTGATTGTAATTGCTTCTCTGTAGGGTAGTTTGCAGTGTAATTTCCTATAAGACAGACAGATAGGCTCTCGCAGTTAGTGGTCCAATTGCCCGCATGCCAAGCGACATTATCGACATACCAGGCCCCTTCTTCTTTGATCAAGGGATTCAGCCACTCCAATACCGTTCCGTTCTCATAGATCATGTAATGGTATGGCATGAAAGTCTCTTTGCCATTTACCATGTGTCCAGAGTGTGGTTCGAGTCCCTTTACATAAGGATCATTATCGCTGGAATTGTATCTAGCGATATATCTTTCTTTGTTGATAGCCTCGATCTCCCCCAGGGATTGATCAGTGCTTCCTCCAGTATGATGGATTATGATCTTCGTGAAGGGTAATCTTTCTTTGTTCCAGTCGACCCCCCAGGTCTTCTCATCGCTACTGACAGAGAACCAGAAACATCTTCCTTCCATCGTCTTGTTCAGATAGGGAAGGATGGATTCGCTGTATGGATAGAGACTATCAGTTCCAGAGTCTGCAACTGATAGGCTTGCCAGGAAGGTAACCGCTAATAATATAGCGGATAAGTAAATGATCTTATTCATTTTTACCTCTTTTGAAATGTGCAACCACCAAGAAAAGATGGTAATTTATTAATAAATTCATTTAGTAGGTTTGTCAAGGAAAATATCTATTGACAGAATTAAATAAATAGTTTATTATATTAATATGCTTAGTGAGGAACAAGCAGGAATATATTGCCACGACATTAAGAATTTCTTGATGTCGCTTGAATTCGCCACCCTCCTTAAGGAAGACGGATTCAGGGTTGATGATATGGATCATATCATTGATCAGAAAAAGAAAGCATTGAACATCCTTGATTCCGGAACTTTCCAGATCAAGGAAGAGATAAATTTCATCATTAGTACTATTGAGATCATTCTCAAGGAAAGTGATGAAAATGAAGCAGAGTTGAGGAAGATGCTCAAATCTTGCCAGGGAATCAAGAGGGTCCTGGCCCGCGAGACGGTTCCGAAGCCGAAGCAGTTTGTTCTTGAACAGATCTTGAACGAGCTGCGAGTGACCACTCAGGCAGAAATTTTGTCTGATGGTTCATTGCTCGTATTCGAGAGTGAT
This sequence comes from Minisyncoccota bacterium, assembly GCA_028704755.1. Taxonomy (GTDB): domain Bacteria; phylum Patescibacteriota; class Minisyncoccia; order Minisyncoccales; family Minisyncoccaceae; genus Minisyncoccus. The sequence continues at coordinate 7,786 of JAQWEU010000039.1, forward strand.
TGCCTGTTTCCGCAGACAGTCTGCAATCTCATGGAAAACTCAATTTTTCATGGGGGAGCAACAGAAATCAGGACACAGGTGAAAAAAGTCACAAAGGAGGGAATATCCTATGTGGCTATAATCATTGAGGATAATGGAAAAGGAATTTCAAAAAAAGTCAAAGGTAAGATCTTCCGTAAGGGAATCACTACCCGAGACACAGGGAAAGGAGGCGACGGACTATACTTAGTCCGTAAGATTCTGAAACTGTCAGGAATTCTTATTAGAGAAACGAGTAAGCTTGGAAGCGGAGCTCGTTTCGAGATTCTGATTCCTCACCACAATATAATATATTCCAATACTTAATATCTCCTAAATAAAATATTTATTAGGAGTTTTTTTATTATCAAATTATCATAAATAGGGAATAACAGTGTTGACAAATATCGATTTTTTAGTATGGTTTAAGTGATAGGAATAAAATAAATCAAATATAAATCAAGGCATATGAATAAAATAACAACCACAAAGATTTTCATAATCTCTTCGTTCTTTCTTTTATTGTTAATCGGCTTTGCAGAAGCTGCTACTTGTGGTTCATCTAACGGAATTTCTACCGTCACAGCACCGACTACGAACCTTTGTTCAGACGGTTCGCTTCCTCATGTCTCAGCTAGCGGTAACAGGTGGGCATGGACATGTGGAACGTCTTCATGTAGTGCTATTGATCCTAATGCTTCATACAAGGCTCCTTTCGCAGCTAGCGAAATGCCTACTTATACAGGAGCTGGAAGTAGTCCAGATACTGCAGAAGTGTGGCTTCAATGGTTCTGTTCTTCTGGATTCCCATCACAGGCCATCTATCAGAACTATGAACAGGTCTCTTGTACTTATGGAACGATGGGTTCTCATGGAGGTTGCCCAGGATGTGTGATGTCTAAGTTCACCATCAGGAAGAAGTATCCAATCAACGGACAGTGTGGTTCATCAAACGGCGGAACATTCAGTTCTGCTCCTACGACAGGACTATGCAATTCAGGAACACCGAGCAGTATTTCCGGTTCAGGACCGTGGACTTGGACTTGTACTGGATTGAACGGAGGAAGGACTTCTAGCTGTTTTGCTAACAAGGCAGTGACTTGTGGTTCATCTAACGGAATTTCTACCGTCACAGCACCGACTACGAACCTTTGTTCAGACGGTTCGCTTCCTCATGTCTCAGCTAGCGGTAACAGGTGGGCATGGACATGTGGAACGTCTTCAT
>JAQWEU010000040.1 GCA_028704755.1 Minisyncoccota bacterium
TAGTAGAAGTGATATCAGGATAAGACATATCCTCCATAGCCTGCTTCCCTATTATGCTCTTGTAGAGATTGCTGATATCGTTCTTCCTCACAGCATCATTCGCTGCTGAACGGCTACCGGACAAGCCAGCGATGATAAAACCAGCCAGGATACCTATGACGGCTATGACGATCAATAGTTCGATGAGAGTGAAGCCCCTTCTGTTCATATACTAATTATTTTAACAAGAAAGGAAAATTATGTCTATGAAAATAAATTGACCTATTCACTCTTTAGACACACACCAACTCTTCCTATTTTTTTTCTTTTTGATATTGTTCGATTCTCGAAGTAATATATTTTCATACAATTCAATCAGTTTATGAGCAATAATCTCACTTGAAAAAAGTTCCGCCGTCTTGATTGCTCCTACAGAAAGCCTCTCTCGTAATAATGGGTCTGTAAGTAATTGCTCAATTGTCTCAATTGCTTCAGACTGAGAAGATACAATAAAACCATTTTCGCCATTTATAATTATTTCGGGAGCTACTCCAACTGAGTATATTACAGGAATAAGCCCTTGCGACATTCCCTCAATAAGACTGAGTGAGAAGCCTTCGTACCTAGAAGGAATAAATAATATACTTCCTCTTAATGGCCTTAGCATGGCTGGCAATTTATCCTTCTGAACATTCACGAACATGAAATGATTTGATATTTCTGATTTCATCCATGAAAGAAGAGATTTATTAGTAGTAATGCAAAATGTTGACTTAGGAGTGTTTGAGAAATGTTGATAAAGATGAATAAGGCGATCCAGCCCCTTCAGCTTAAGAGTAAAAGCATCATTCCCAAGTCTACCTAAAAATACTATACCGGGATTAGGCGCTAATTCAACCTGAGGTGACTCAAACCAATAATCTTCTATGCCATTATGTATAAGATGTATATTCTCTGGAAGTACGCCGGCATTTATCAATTCTCGCTTTACATTCTCTGAAGTTGCAATAACTGCAGTTGCTCGAGAAGCCACATATTCCTCAATGTCGGCAATATCGCTCATTGGCCTACGTGTCAAAACATTTGTTTCCTTGATTGCTCCCTCTCTCTTGAGCATATACCAAACCTTACGAGTTGAGTCTTCCATACTATTTGCCAATGGAGTGGCATTGAGAAACCCCCGCGTCGTTGATCCAAAATGGCTAACAACCGGAACTGAGTATGCTAAAAAAGGCAATGCTGTATATGTGGTGCCTTGAATAATATTGAATTTTAAAATCTTTTTCCTATGTTCGAGTAATGAATAAAAGAAAAGGATATTCTTGATACCCCCTAGCGGTATTGGAGTATCTATAAGAGAGATGCGCGGATAAAAATTCTTGACCTCAATGCCATTCTTAGAAAGCTTAGAAGACATCAGATCATTTATATAATGTGCCCCTGTGCCAATCTTCTTATCGTTATGTATGAATGCAATTTTCATTTTTTAATCCTTATAATAAGCACTGCCAAGCTCTTCTAGAATAATCGGCTTGGATCCGTTTATAATACTATCTTATAAGATAATTAAAAACCCTATATAGATAGAACATAGCTTATTAAAAGATATAAAGCAAACAATATCTTTCTTGTACTATAGTCATATGATGATGTCCGCAGTCGTTTAGGAATATCTATTCATCTAAATAGACATATGACAAAATAATGGCAGTGTAAAATGAATTATATCAGTGATTGTACAAAAAACATATTTAAGGAATCACCGTAAATAAAAATGAATCTCTAAATAGATTCATTCTTAATAATCCTTATTTCTCCCAACTCTCTACCCTTCTCGTTATGCACTGATGACCCTTATCATGTCTCCAGTTCATATCATAATAATTGTTATTATTATCGGCATTCATATTCGATGAATTAAAGGTAGCACATAACTCGAACTTCTTATCATCGATTACCCTATATTCATAATAGCCACTAGTCGTCTCATCTATGAACTGACTAGTGTCGATATAGGAATATCCTTCGGCCTTGATCATATCCAAATTCTCAGGAAGCACTTTCTTATCGTTATAGTATTGATCAACCCCTCTGTTTATAGCATCAAGATTGCTGATAATCTTCTGATCCATCTTCCTGTTCCTTGCCTCCATAGGAGACTCAACTATGAAGAAAGAGGAGATGAAAATAATCAAAACTACACTAAGAGAACATATGAAATATTTCTTGTTGAATGAATGATTGATCTCTTTCTGCTTGATGTCGGTGAAGTAAAAACCGAAAATTGAAGAAGCTATCGCTAGGATGGATAGGGCTTTCAGGACGAAGTTCATCGTCGTCTCTCCATCTAAGAAATTCATTAACAATCCAATAAGAGATCCTATCATGACCACGCTAGAAATGAATATTATGAAGTACGTAAGCCATTTCCTGGCTCCTGAATCAATATCGAATTCATTCTTCAAAATCCCTTTATAGATATTCCTCGTGATGAAATAATATATGGGGAAAGCGATTATCGCTCCGGAAATAGCCTGCTTCAAGCCAGATCCGTCGTTATAGTAATTACCTGATATCAAAGGAGAGAACTTATTTATCAGTTCGAAAAGTATCGTACCGATAGAAATTGATCCTATGATCAAAGTTACCAATGACAAGCAATAATAGAATGCTAATTTTGGTGAATTAGATTTTTCCATATATTTTTATATATCATTATATTTATAAAATGCTTTCTTACCTAACTCAACGACTGCAAAGTACAATACTCCTATCACTAGCAGGCACCCGATCAATTGCAATGGCATCCTTCCGAAGCCGAACAGGCTGCCTAATGGTGTACATATTATCAACAATACAATGAAAATGGTGACGAAGAAAGTAGTCATCAAAGCCTTTGAGGGCTTGCTCTGCCAGAACCACTTCCTCGTCCTGACGGCAAAGATCAATAAGACCTCTGTCATGAATGACTCCCAGAACCATCCTCCTTGGAATACAGATATAGAAGCATTGAATATCAATAGCAGGATGGCGAAGGTAATAAAATCAAAAGCTGAACTTATGACTCCAAAATAATTCATGAACTTCCTTATCTTGGAAATATCCCATTGCTTAGGCTTCTTCAGGTATTCACTATCAACCTTGTCCGTAGAAACTGCTAATAAGGGAAAATCGCTTAAGAAATTCAGAAGAAGTATCTGGACTGGCAGCAAAGGCATGAAGGGTAAGAATATAGAAGCGACTACGACAGAGAACATGTTTCCATAATTAGAAGATATCGTGCAGAAGATATATTTGATCGTGTTGCCGAATGTCCTTCTCCCTTCCTTTATTCCTTCTATCAAGACTTCCAAGTTCTTTTTCAATAAGATCACGTCAGCAGCCTCCTTAGCAATATCAGTAGCAGAGTCGACAGATATTCCGACGTCAGCAGCTCTCAAGGCCGGAGCATCGTTTATGCCATCACCCATGAAGGCAACACAGTGTCCGTGTTTCTTCAAAGCATTAACGATCTTCAACTTCAACTCGGGAGTAGTCTTAGCGAATATATCATAACGATCGACTGCCTTACTCAAAGCGACTTCGTTCATCTTTTCGAGATCAGCCCCAAGAACGATCCTCTCTGAATCAAATTTCATCTCCTTTGCTAAGAATTTCGCAGTCGCCTCAGTATCGCCAGTCAACAGTTTTATCGAGATTCCTAATCTTCTTAATCTTTCTAGGGAAGCCAGGGCATCTTTCTTCGGTGGATCAGAGAAGGTAAGGCATCCTAAGAATATCAGATCGTTCTCATCCCCTACTCCGTATCCTTTCTTCACCTCAATCTCCTTATATCCTATCAGAAGGACCTTGAACCCTTTCTTCTCGTTATCCCTTATCATCTTCCTTATCCTTTCGATATGTTTAGTGATAGGTTCTTTTCCTGACCCACATTCACAATATCTGCAGACTGAGAGCATCTCTTCTTCGGCTCCTTTAGTGATGATCAGCCTTTCGCTATTGTCAGCAATGACACTCATCCTCCTCCTCTCGAAGTCAAAAGCTATATTCTCTATGGTCTTGAACTTCTCATTGCATAATTCGTGCTTATTCTTTTCTATGTATTCATTTATCGAATGATCCAATGGATTATTAGATCGCTTGCTGAAATTCAAGCTATTGCACAGCCTTGCGAATTCCAATAATTTCCCATTCTTCTTCCCCGAATAATCGAAGTAATCCTTCAGGGTTATCTTACCTTCTGTAAGAGTACCGGTCTTGTCGGTGCAAAGGATGTCAGCGTTTCCTAAGTCTTCTATCGAAATCAATTTCTTCACGATGACCTCCTTCTTGGCCATCAGGCTAGCTGCTCGAGACAGATTGATGGTGATTATCACTGGTAACAGCTCAGGTGAAATTCCTACTGCAATCGATAAGGCAAATAATAATGATTCGAGCCAGTTACCCTTGAGCAGGGCCAAGATAAAAAAGGTTGCCAGAGAAAAAGTGACTACTATCTTGAAAAGGAATAAGCTGAAATCAGCAATACCTCTTTGGAAATGAGAAGGCTCTTCCCTACCTGAAATAATCCTCACGGTCCTTCCATATTCAGTATCCTTACCGATCGCTATAACAACACCCTTACCGAATCCTTGAGTGACTCCCGTTCCCATGAAAGCGATGTTCTTCATGGATTGAGGAAGATAATTCTTTATCCTTTGTGACTTGATATTCTTCTCGACAGGGAAAGATTCACCGGTCAGGGCTGCTTCATTGAATGCGAGGTCGCTCGACTCGAACAATCGGAGATCAGCAGGAACGACTTGTCCAAAATCCAGGACAACTATGTCTCCGACTACCAAGTCATGAGAATTGATAGAAATCGATTTACCATTCCTTATGACCAAGGTCTTGGAGACTACCTTTTCCTTCAGCATCTGCACGATCTTCTCACTCTTGTACTCCTGAAAGAATGAAACGACGCAGGAAAAGATAATGATAAGGAAAACTATCAGCGATGAGCTTATATCCCCTAAGAATCCTGAGGCGATCGAGACTACCATCAAGACTATCAAAAGAGGGTTATTGAATTGAGACAATACGATCTGCAAGACAGTCCTTTTCCTTTCAGAACTGAGTTCGTTCTTCCCGGATTTGCCCTGTCTTACTATGACTTCTTCATCAGTAAGCCCTGTTTTCCTTGTCCCGAGCTCTTGGAATAGGTTCTCTATTCCCAGTTCCCAATATTTTTGAAGCATATTAAAATAATAATTATTTTATCTATTAAGATAATCGTAACATCACAATATGATCATGACAATGCCCTTTTTAGATAAAGGCTGATGTTCTTCAGATGATCCTCGTATGTCTTCGAACAGTGGATGGAATGGTTGCTGTCATGGAGATAATAAAGGCAATCAGTTTCAATCGGGATCAAGGTAGCCTCGATAGCATCTATACCTGGATTAGATATCGGATAAGGAGGCAATCCTTTATTAGTATAAGTGTTATATGGTGAATCAATCTTCTTATCATCGACATTGACCTTCCCCCACCAATCATCTCCTCCTCGATAAGTAACATCGCAATCGAATAAGGATGACTTATAGCACAATCCATTCCTTGACGCTTCCGAATCATTGTCCTTACACTTATTGCAATCGAAATGATTCCTCGTATCAGCTGCATATTGGATGGTAGCATCAATATCTAATTTCATATCCTGCTCGAGCCTGTTCCAGATTATTCCTGCGACTAATGGCATATCCTCTTTACTTGCTGCCTCTCTCTGAACCAGTGAAGCTACCTTGAGAGCCGTTGTCCACTTAATATTCTTTTCAGCAAATCCCGGCAGATATGAACCGAACTTCTCATTGAATCTGTTTATGAAGCGTTTTGCAATCTCTTCTCCGCTTTCATTCTTGGGTAAGAGATAAGTATCAGGAAAATATACTCCTTCCACATATTCAGGATCACTAACAGTAGTCACACTGATCCATTCATTCTTCTGCTCATCATTCCATCCTAGCCTATCGGCAAGTCTCTCTACTATCTGTTCCTTCCTAAATCCTTCCGGAATCACAACCCACTCCATATACGGTCCCTTGATAAAAGATACTAAGACTTGGAGGTCATTCATCTTGCTATCCAGCTTATAGCCCCCTTCCCTGATCTTCTTATGCAACTTCAATCTATCCAAGGCAAAATCAAAGAATCTCTTATTCTTGATAATCTTCTGATCCACCATCCTTTCAATAGCACTGCTCTCTTTTTCTCCGATGGAAATTATGAAAGTTCTTGACGTGCTGTCCGTAGCAGCAAAAATACTCGATGGAAATACACAAAATATCGCTAATACTAAAACTATGATTGCATTTTTTAATTCCTTGATCATGATATTTTCATTATGTTCTTTTCCTTTCTTTTGGCAATACCTTGAACAATAAAAAAGGATCGGTTCTCCGATCCTTTTCAAAATAATCGCGGACTATCTCGCACATCGAAACCCAATGTAGATATTGAAATTGGAAGGAGAGTCAGACAAGTTAAGAGCAAATATGCCAACGTAAAGCCCACTACCCCAATCACTACCACGACTCATTCCGTTTCCAGTGGCAGTACATCCATAATATCTACCTGCATTCTGGGTCGAAGTATAAAGCGGGCTTGGTCCAGCCATTCCTAGTTCATAATCAGTAAGATTAGTATCATTCCATTCCAGCCAAGCACTGTTATGCCAATTACCAACCCCTGCCCCTTGAGTACAAGTACCACTGTTCAATTCCCAGACATTACCGGCTAAGTCCCAAATAGTCTGACCGTTGGATAATTTGTGAGTTCTTTTGAGAGCGAAAACACCAGAAGGACCAACTGTATTAGCTCCAGTGTTGTATTCATAGCCTATTCCAGTATTCGGAGATGCGACCGTATTAGTAAATCCATCAGAGGCATTAGTGTTACTAGCTGAATACCCTCTTGAGAGTGTCCCAGAGCCTGCAGTGCCAGTACTCCAGTTGGAAGCTTGAATAGCAATATTCCTAGCAAGGGATGTTCTTTCGGCATTAGTAATTAAGTGATAACCAGAGCCTAAGGCCGCACACTCGGCAATAGCTTGAGTTTGGTTGATATTTACCCATGGAGTTCCAGATGTTCGCGACTCGGCTACATAGGAAGAACTATATGTTTGGTTTCCAGCATCACTTCCTTGTATCTTAGCTTCGTACTTCATAACATAAAATCCTAAGCCAGTATTGATCCAACCATTCTTGGTAGCTTCGCAATTTGCTGTAGTCCCTCCGTTCTGTCCACTGCAAGTCCATGAATATGGAACTCCATCACCAGTAACAGAACCGACTATTCCGGCCGAGCAAAGATTAGTCGTTGGGATTGAAACATGTTCGATGTTGCTCGCAGTTCCGCATCCACCATCAACAATAGCTGAAGGATTCATATATCGAATAATTACAACCCCAGAACCACCAGCAGCTCCAGTCCAATTACTTGCAGAATCTCCAAATCCACCGCCACCACCACCTAATCCATTTACTCCAGTAGTCATTCCAGTAACAACATGATCTTCTAATGCAAATCCTCCATGACCACCGCCGCCCAATCCTCCTGCTCCAGCAGCAATTAAATCATCACGAAATTGATATGCTCCTCCTCCTCCGCCGCCGCCATAATATGTAGAAATACCAGTAATTGATGATACTACCCCATCCCCTCCATTTCCTGCTGTATTTGATGTTGCATTCATACCAGCTGTGCCAGCACCACCTCCTCCTCCGCCTGCACGTTTTGTTGAATTTCCTGTTCCTCCTGTATAACCTTCAGCTGGAGTATATCCTCCTAAATTTCCAGAAGCTCCTGCGATAGCACCATAAGAACCTTGGCTACCTCCACCAGAACCACCTGATGACGGATTTGCCGCATAAGAACCACCATATCCACCACCAGATGCATATATTGATTGAAACCTAGAATCCCCACCTTTTGACGAAGAACCCACTAGTGCTTTTCCACCTGCACCGACAGTCACAGGAAGAGAAGAATTTACGTTAACAATTCCACGTCTAACACCTCCTCCGCCGCCACCACCACTATGTCTATAACCACCAGCTCCTCCTCCGCCAACAACTAAATATTCCACCTGAGTCACTCCAGCAGGAGGAGTCCAATTTGCTGAGGCTGAAGCAGTAGCTCCTATAGGTAGAGTAAATTTATCAATGATATAGTTACCGTCAGTAGTCTGATCGAAGACTAATCCTGTAGAAATAGTACTTGCACATCCAGTAACAGGTTCAGTATATTCAGTATTATCCGTAGCATAGGCAGCATAGCAGTATTGAGTATTCGTAGTCAGTCCCATAGCAATAAAAGCATTGCCATTGTCATCGTATATCTGCAGACCATCATCCTTGTTCGCAGGGATACTTCCCTGCTTCCTGACGATGTAGGTCTTGGTAGAAC